>NZ_JBWKYJ010000036.1:0-44820 GCF_059423685.1 Acidovorax sp. GW460-11-11-14-LB4
GGTGGGGCAAGTGGTGGGTGGGCGGTTTGAACACCGGGGCCAGTTCGATCTGATGGGCTAGTTTTTTTGAAGCAAAAACGGCCTTCACCGCGCGTCTATTGAGCGCTTTAAGCTATCAAATATGTAGCTTTATCGCTGCGCCAATCAAGGCCGCTGCGCCATCACCAGCGCATACAGCGCCTGCGCCGCCACCGACAAGCTCTCGTCCCGCCGCCGCACCAGGTAGATCTGCCGCGTCAGCCCCGGCAGCGACAGCGGCCGCGTCACCAGCCCCGGCTGGTCAAAGTGGAACAGCGTGAGCGCTGGCACCACGCTGATGCCCAGCCTCGCGCGCACCATGCCCATCACGGTGGCGAGCTGCTCCACCTCCATCAGCGTGTGCATGGCCTGCGGGTGCAGGGCGGCCTCCAGGTACTGGCGCACGCTGCTGGTGCGCGCAAGGTGGATGAAGGGCCAGGCGGCCAGGTCCTGCGCGGTGATGGCCTTGCGCCTGCGCGCCAATGGGTGGTCGGCCGGGCACACCAGGTAGAAGTCGTCGCTGCAAAACGGCTCGGCCTGCAGCGCGGGCGTGTCGGCGCGGATCGCGGCCAGTGCAAAGTCGGCATGGCCGCTGGCCACGCGGTCGATGCAGGGCTCGGACAGCACATCGGCAATGTCGATCTCGATGCCTGGGTGAGCGGTGCGGTACTGCGCCAGCACGCCCGGCAGCCAGCCCGCCGCCAGTGACGGCAGCAGCGCCACGGCCACACGCCCGCGCTGCAGCGTGGCGGCACTGCGCACGGCGGCCAGGGCGCTGGTGATTTCGGCGCGGATGCGGCGGGCCGACTCCAGAAAGTTCTGCCCCTCGGGCGTGAGGTCCACATGCCGCGTGCTGCGGTCGAACAGCCGCAGGCCCAGGTCGTCCTCCAGCGCGCGGATCAGCGCGCTGAACGCGGGCTGCGACAAATGGCACAACGTGGCGGCGCGCGTAAAGCTGCGCTGCTCGGCCAGCGCGAGGAAGGCATCGAGCTGGCGGCTGGAGAGGTGGGGGGCGCTCATGCGGGGTGGGTGTGATTCATCTGATTTTCAGATGGATTCATCGTAACAATCGATTTCACAGAATACAGCCATGTTCCTACATTCACGGTCAGGAGACAACGGATTCATGCCGAACGACCAAAAAACCAACCTGCTGGTGGGCTGCGCCGCCGGCTTCTCGGGCGACCGCACCGACGCGGCCCTGCCCGTGGTGCAGGCGCTCATCGCCAGCGGCCAGCCTGCGGTGCTCATCTTCGAGACCCTGGCCGAGCGCACGCTGGCGCTCGCCCAGCTGGCGCGCCGCACCGACCCCGATGCGGGGTATGAACCCCTGCTGGTGGACCTGCTGCGCCCCGTGCTGGCGCAGTGCCTGGCGCACGGTGTGCGCATCGTCAGCAACTTTGGCGCGGCCAACCCGCACGGTGCCGCGCGCCGCATCCACGCGCTGGCGGCCGAGCTGGGCCTGGCCCGCCCGCGCATTGCCGTGCTGCAAGGCGACGACCTGAGCGGCCCTGAACACCGTGCGCTGCTGCAGGGCGCGCTGGGCAGCGCGATGCCCATCGAGCCCATCGTCAGCGCCAACGCCTACATCGGCGCGCAGGCCATTGCCGACGCGCTGCGCGCAGGCGCCGAGATCGTGGTCTGCGGCCGTGTGGCCGACCCTTCGCTGGTGCTGGGCCCAGCGCTCGCGCACTACAGCTGGGCGCTGGACGATTGGGACCGGCTGGCGCGCGCCACCATGGCCGGGCATCTGCTGGAATGCGGCGCACAGGTCACGGGCGGCTACTTTGCCGACCCTGGCTACAAAGACGTGGCGGGCCTGGCGCAACTGGGCTACCCCATCGCCGAGATCGACGCCGACGGCCACTGCACCATCACCAAGCCCCCGGGCACTGGGGGCTGCATTACCGAGCGCACGTTGAAGGAACAGCTGCTGTACGAGCTGCACGACCCGGCGGCGTACCTCACGCCCGATGTGGTGGCCGACATCACCACCGCCCGCGTGACCACGGTGGGCGCTGACGCGGTGCGGCTGGAGGGTGTGCAGGGCCACGCGCGGCCCGCCACGCTCAAGGTCAACGTGTGTTTTGAATCGGGCTGGTTTGCCGAGGGCGAAATCTCCTACGCCGGCCCGCGCGCAGAGGCCCGTGCCCGCCTGGCGGGCGAGGTGCTGCGCGAGCGCCTGCAGGGCCTGGGCCCGCTGCGCATCGACCTGATCGGCGTGACCAGCATCTTTGGCGACGACACCAGCCGCTGGCTGGACGACCCCGCAGCGGGCGATGCCCACAATGACACCCGCGATGTGCGCCTGCGCGTGGCCCTGCAGCACCGCGACCACGCCATCGCCCAGCGCCTGGTGCGCGAGGTGACCGCGCTCTACACCTGCGGCCCCGCAGGCGGCGGCGGCGTGCGCACCGCCATGCGGCCCCGCCTGGGCACCGTGTCGTGCCTGGTGCCGCGCGATGCCGTGGCCGTGCGTTTTGAGATGGTGGATTGAGGACTCAAACTATGACCACAACACACCACACTGTGACTGTTCCTTTGTATCGCTTGGCCCACAGCCGCACCGGCGACAAAGGCAACCGCTCCAACATCAGCGTCATCGCCTGGCACCCCGCGCTGTGGGATGTGCTGGTCGATCAGGTTACCGAAGCCGCCGTGGCACAGCAGTTTGCGCAGCGCCGCCCGCGCCAGGTCACCCGCTACCTGCTGCCCCAGCTGCAGGCCATGAACATCGTGCTGGACGATGTGCTTGACGGCGGTGTAAACGATTCACTCAACCTCGACAGCCACGGCAAGGCCCTGAGCTATTTGCTGCTCGATATGCCTATCACCGTGCCCGCCGATCTGGCGCCGCACTTCGGCGGCCCCACGGCCTAGACCTTCCATTTCGCTTTTCCATCCATACCAACACCAGGAGACAAAATGACCCCTTCATCCCCCCGCCGCGCTCTGCTCGCCGCTGCTGCCGTACTGGCGCTGGGCACACTGCACGCCCCCGCCGCCCTGGCCCAGGCCGCCAGTGCTTACCCGGCCAAGGCCATCACCTTTGTCGTGCCCTTTGCCGCAGGCAGCGCCACCGACCAGCTGGCGCGCGCGCTGGGGCAGTCCATCACCAACGACACCAAGCAGCCCGTGGTCATCGACAACAAGGCGGGCGCCAGCGGCATGATCGCCGCGTCGGCCGTGGCCAAGTCAGCGGCCGATGGCTACAGCGTGCTCATCACCACCAACACCACACACGCCGCCAACGAGCACCTGTACAAAAAGCTCTCGTACGACCCGGTGAAGGACTTCGCCCCCGTCACCGGCCTGGGCAAAGGGGGGCAGGTGCTGGTGGTCAACGCCAGCGCACCCTACAAAAACGTGGGCGAGCTGCTGGCCTTTGCCAAGAAGAACCCCGGCAAGCTCAGCTTTGGCAGCGGCAGCTCATCGAGCCGCATGGCGGGCGAAATGCTCAAGCAGCTGGCGGCCGTGGACATCCTGCACGTGCCCTACAAGAGCAATCCGCTGGCCATCACCGACCTGCTGGGCGGGCAGATCGACCTGATGATCACCGACACCTCCACCGGCGTGCCCCAGGTCAAGGCGGGCAAGCTGCGCGCCCTGGGCTACTCCACGCAAAAGCGCAGCACCCAGCTGCCCGACGTGCCCACCATCGACGAAGCCGGCGTGAAGGGCTACGACATGGGCTACTGGTTCGCGGCCTACGTGCCAGCAGGCACGCCCGCGCCGGTGGTGGCGCGCCTGAACGAGCTGCTCACGGCCGCCACCAAGAGCGCTGCGGCCAAGAGCTTCTATGACAACGCCGGCTCGGAAGCCTGGACCACCACGCCCGATGAACTCGCCAAGTTCCAGGCCGCCGAAACCCAGAAGTGGGGCAAGGTGATCAAGGCCGCAGGTATCGAGGCCGAATAAGCCACTGGCCCATCCGCCGGGCCGTCTCAACCCCTTTCGCGCTTCTCGCAGCCTGCCTTTGCTGGCAGGTCTGGGCGAAGCCTTGCCCGCGCGCAGCGCAACAGACGCTGCCGTTTTTGTTCCAGAGCCGTTCCAGCGGCCCGCACCACCATCCATCCAAGGAGACAGACACCATGAAACCTCTTCGTGCATTCGGAAAACTCGCGCTCACGGCCGCCGCTGCAGCCGCCATCACGGCCTGCGGGGGCTCCAGCAACGATGCGCCCAAGGGCCCCGCGCTCAAGCTGGCCATCACCGCCACCGAGGCCTTCCCGGGCACCTATGGCGACGTGGGCGAATATGAGCGCGTGACCGGCACCATCAGCGGCGAGGTGGACCCCAAGGACCCCAAGAACGCCGTCATCCAGGACCTGGCCCTGGCGCCCACCAATGCCAACGGCATGGTCGAGTACCAGGCCGACTTCGTCATGCTCAAGCCCAAGAACATGGCCAAGGCCAGCGGCGTGCTGCGCTACGACGCACCCAATCGCGGCAACATCCTCACCATGCTCAACCCCACGGCCACGCCCAGCGATGCGGTGTACCTGGAGCGCGGCTATGTGATGCTGTATTCGGCCTGGCAGGGCGATGTGCCCAAGAGCACCGCCGCGCGCCTGACGGTGACGGTGCCCGTGGCCAAGAACAAGGACGGCAGCAGCATCACCGGCCCCTACCGCGCCGAGCTGGTGCCCACCGCCGCCAGCCCCGCAATGACGCTGCCCGGCGGCGTGTTCAACGGCACCATGATTCCGTACGAACCCGCCAGCCTGGACAACACCCAGCCCGGCTACTCGCTCACGCGCCGTGCCAACGAGACGGATGCACGCGTGCCCGTGCCCGCCAGCGACTGGAAGTTCGCCACCTGCGACACGGGCACCAACGCCTTCCCCGGCACGCCCAGCCCCACCAGCGTGTGCCTGAAGGGCGGGTTTGACCCGGCCTATCTGTACGAGCTGGTCTATGTCGCCAAAGACCCCAAGGTGATGGGCGTGGGCTTGGCTGCGCTGCGCGACACCGTGAGCTTCTTTCGCAGCAAGGCGGCCGATTCCACCGGCACCCCCAACCCGCTCGCAGGTCGCATCACGCACACGCTGGGGCAGGGAACCTCGCAGTCAGGCAATGCCATGAAGACCTTCCTGCACCTGGGCTTCAACCAGGCGCTGGACGGCGGCAAGGTGTTTGACGGCATGTACGCCCACGTGGCGGCGCGCCAAACCAACATCAACACCCGCTTTGCCGTGCCCGGTGGCGGCGGTGGCCTGCGTACCGACCACACCGCCTTCGGCCAGACGGCACCGCGCGGGCTGGACAAGGATTACCAGGACGACATCAGCGGCCGCCAGGGCGGCGTGATGAAGCGCTGCGCTGCCACCAGCACCTGCCCCAAGTTCTTCCTGGGCCTGTCGGGCACAGAGTTCTGGCAGCTGCAGGGCTCGCCCGTGCTGACCGACGCCAACGGCACCAAGGACCTGGCGCAGCCCGACAACGCCCGCATCTACTACTACGCCAGCACCCAGCACGGCGGGGCAGGGGGCACCGCCAGCATTGCCTATGCACCCACGCGCGCCACGTACCCCACGGGCACGGTGGTGCAGTTCAACGACACCTTCCGCGCGCTGTTCCTGAACCTCGAAGACTGGGTGGTGCGCGGCACGTTGCCGCCCGCCAGCCAGGTGCCCAAGCTGGCCGACGGCACGCTGGTGCGGCCCGAGGCGCTGGCCTTCCCGGCCATGAAGGGGCTGACCTGGGCGGTGGGCGGCGTGCAGACACCCATCCCGGACTTCAGCTACCGGGGCCTGTACAACAACTTCCCGCTGTTCGACTTTGGCCCGCAGTACATCCCGCAGGACGAGGCTGGCATTGCCACCGTGCTGCCACCGCGCAACCTGGGCCGCGACTACGCCATCCTGGTGCCGCAGGTCGATGCCTCCACGGGCCTCACCCGCGCTGGCATCCGCAGCGTGGAGGCGCGTGCGCCGCTGGGCACCAGCATTGAGTTCAACTACGTGGCCACGCCCGGCATCACCGACCTGGCCAACCTCACAGGCAGCTTCATCCCCTTCCACAAGACGCGCGCCGCGCGGCTGGCGGCGGGCGATGCACGCCCCTCGCTGGAAGAGCTGTATGGCACGCAGGATGGCTATGTTGCTGCGGTGACGCAGGCCGCCAACGACCTGGTGGCCCAGCGCCTGCTGCTGCCGCGCGATGCGGACCTGCAGATTGCGCGCGCCAAGGCCGCAGCCGTGCTGCACTGAGGTGACGTGACGACCCGCACGGTCCCGTGCCGTGCTGTCCCCTGCAGGCCCCTAAACCCTCTCGCAAGAGGGTTGGGGGCATTTTTTTAGCCCAAGTGGCCTGATGCGCCAGTGGAATATGTCTAAGTAGCTATCAAAACCGTAGCGGTTGCTGGCCGTTCTGCCGCCCTCACCACGGCACCCCCGCAAACCGGGCCACCAAAAAATCCAGCAACGCCCGCACCGCAGGCGACAAGTGCCGGCGCGACGGGTACAGCGCATAGATCGTCATCACCGGCAAGTCCCAGCCCGGCAACACGGCCTGCAGCTCGCCGCTGTGCAGGTAGGGGTTGACCAGATACGTCGGCTGCATCGCAATGCCGCCGCCCGCCAGCGCGGCGCGCATCAGCGTGGTGGCCTCGTTGGCGCTGAAATGGCCGCTCACGCCTACACGCTCCTCCACCTCGCCGCGCGTCAGCTGCCACACGCTTTTGCCAAAGTTGGCGTAGCTCAGGCACCGGTGCTGCGCCAGGTCGGCAGGTTGCTGCGGCACGCCGTGGGCGGCCAGGTAGGCGGGGGATGCCACCAGGGCCGAATCACACCTCGCCAGCGGCCGGCCGATGAGCAACGGGTCGGGCTCGGCGCTGATGCGGATGGCCAGGTCGATGCGCTTTTCCACCAGGTTCAACGATCCTTCGCTCGCGTCTAGGTCGATCTTGAGCTGCGGGTGTTGCGCCAGAAAGTCCGCAATCGCCGCACCCATCTGCGCAAACGCAAACGAGACGCTGCAGGTCAGCCGCAGCTGCCCGCGCAATGCGCCCTCGGTGGTGGTGGCGGTTTCTTCTTCCAGGTCTTGCGACAGCGCCAGCATCTGCTGGCAGCGGCGCAGCGCGTGTTCGCCCGCGTCGGTCAGCGTCACGCTGCGGGTGGTGCGCTGCAGCAGGCGGGCCTGCAGCCACTGCTCCATCTCGCCCACGTAGCGCGTGACCATGGCCCGCGACATCTCCAGTTTGTCGGCCGTGGCGCTGAAGCTGCCGCTGGTGGCAACTTCGGCAAACACATGCATGGCGGTCAGGCGGTCCATAAGGGGTTATTTGATCGATTGGTGAAACAAATATGCGCGAATTATCGCGTTTATTGGATCGATTGGCGCAAATAAACTTCATTCCGTCATCTGCACCACCGCTCAACACACCGGAGAAACCACCATGTTCCGCACCACCCTCATCGCCGCCACCCTCGCCGTTGCCTTCACCGGCGCCCAGGCCGCCCAGCCGCTGCAGGTCAAGGTCTACAACGCCGACGGCAACAGCTTCAACGTCAACTCCACGCTGGTCTATGGCGAGAAGGAAGCCATGGTCATCGACGCCGGCTTTACCCGTGCCGACGCGCTGCGCATTGCCGCCAACGTGCTCGACACCGGCAAAGAACTCAAGACCATCTACGTGAGCCAGGCCGACCCTGACTACTACTTTGGCGTCGAGACGCTGAAAGAAATTTTCCCCAAGGCCGACGTGGTGACCACGCCCGCCGTGCTGGAGAAGATCAACGCCAAGCTGGCTGGCAAGCTCGCCTTCTGGGGCCCCAAGATGGGCGCCAACGCACCGCGCACGCCCGTGCTGCCCAAGGCGATTGCTGGCAACACGCTGAGCGTGGACGGCCAGACGGTCGAGATCCGCGGCACCACCGGCCTGCTGGCGCACCGCCCGTATGCGTGGATTCCGTCCATCAAGGCCGTGGTGGGCACCATCGGCGTGTTTGGCACCAACACCCATGTGTGGACGGCCGATACGCAAACGGTGGCCGAGCGCAGCGCCTGGGTGGCCCAGCTCGACGAAATGGCCGCCCTGCAGCCCACCGTGGTGGTGCCCGGCCACATGCCCGCCGGTGGCGCGCTGGATGCCGCCAACATCAGCTACACCAAGGGCTACCTGCAAGCGTTTGAGAAGAACGCCGCCGCCACCAAGACCAGCGCCGAACTCATCGACGCGATGAAAAAGGCCTACCCCGCAGCGCCCATGGGCCTGTCGCTGGACATCGGCGCCAAGGTCAACAAGGGCGAGATGAAGTGGTGAGATGACGTGCTGAAAGCTGTCAAAGCAAGTTGTTGAAAGGAACCAGATCGTGACCACCGCCCACCCCCTTCACCAGGTCCTGCAGCACCTGCACGCCGGGCGCTGGAACGCAGCGCACGATCTGGTGCAGCACGACGGCACGATGCTCGGCGCCTGGCTGCACGGCATCCTGCACCTGCAAGAGGGCGACCTGGAAGACGCCGAAAACTGGTACGACCGCGCCGCCCGCCATTTCCGCAGCCGGGGCACACTGGCCGAAGAAATCGCAGCGTTTGAGGCCGCACTGGCCGCACACCTTACCCAGCTTGCCCAGGCTGCGCCCCCAGGGGCGCCAGCCGCCTCCACGCTGTCCGATTCTGAAGATTCTGAAGAGAGACCCTGATCCATGCCCTCCACGCCCACCGTCACCGTGACGTACCTGTTCGACCCCCTGTGCGGCTGGTGCTACGCCGCCGCACCCGTGCTGGCCCGCTTGCAAGCCACGCCCGGCGTGCAGGTGGTGCTGGCACCCACGGGCTTGTTTGCAGGCGCAGGCGCCCGGCCCATGGACGCGCAATTTGCCGCCTACGCCTGGTCCAACGACCAGCGCATCGCGCAGCTCACCGGCCAGCCGTTCAGCCAGGCCTATCGCGAGCAGGTGCTGGGCCAGCCGGCCGGGCGTTTTGACTCGGGCCCTGCCACGCTGGCCCTCACCGCCGTGGCCCAGACCGAGCCCGCGCGTGAGCTGGAGGCACTGCACGCCTTGCAGCACGCACGGTATGTGGACGGGCGCGACACCACGGCGCCCACCGTGCTGGCCGATGTGCTGAGCGCCCTGGGCCTGCATGCTGCTGCAGCGCTGGTGCGCGAACCCACCGACGCCCTGCGCGCCGCCATGCTGCAGCGCGTGGCCGCCGCCCGTGCCGACATGCAAGCCCTGGGCGCACAAGGCGTGCCACAACTGGCAGTGGGCGACGCCGCCACCGGCCGCCGCCGTGTGCTGGGCAGCCAGGCCCTGCACGGCAACTTCGACACATTGCTGCAGCAGGTGGCCCAGGCCTGAGCGGCGCGGCTGGGACGGTGCGGCTCGGGCTGCACCGTTGCCCGCACTGCAAATCGCAGCCAGGCCTGCGCCATGTCTTCAAGCCCCGTGGTCCGCCACGGGCACCCACACCACGGTGTGGTTCGCGCACTCCACTTCGTCCGGTGGCTGCCACAGGTCACTGGCCAGCTCAAAGATGTGCGGCGGCACCACCATCGAAAACGTTGCGCCCTGTTCAGCGTTGCGCCGCAACACACGCTCGCGCCGCACCTCGCGCGGGGCATCCAGCACATACACCACCATGGCATCGGCCCATGGCCCCATGCGGGCGTAAAACGCATCGCGCTGGTGCTGTTGGATCAGGCCCACCTCCAGCACCACATCGCCACCCGCGTGCAGCACGGCCTCGGCCGTCTTCCAGATCTGTGCCAAGCAACGCAGCGTGCGTGGCACATACCAGGCCATGACGTCCGCCGCATCGGGCCGGTCGGCCGAAAACAGCGTGGCCATCCAGTCGTCCAGGTTCAGCGGCACGGCGCGGTGCTGCTGCACCAGCTGGCGCACAAAGGTGGACTTGCCCGCACCCACCGGGCCGATGACCAGGTGGATGCGGGGGGCGGTGCCTGCAACGGCTGCGGGGGTGGTGTGGGTTGAAGCGGTGTGCATGAGATAAAGGCTCCAAAAATGCAAAAAGCCCTCTCTGCAAGCAGGGAGAGCCTTCAATGCGATGGACCAAAAAGAAAAGCCCTCAACGGTGGTGGAGGGCTTTGCGGATCGCTCAGGCCCAAGGGGCCGGACGCGATAGGGCAGTGTAGGTGCCCGCTGCGGGCTGCGTCAACCGTTGGTCCGTGCGCCGCGTGTTGAGTCCCCCAGTCACACCCTGCGCGCACCCGGCAAGCAGGGTCACACCCCAAACACCAGCGCCTGGTGCGCCCCCACGCCCGCCAGCACCCCTTCGGCCGAGGCCAGCGTGGCGTTGTGCCGCATCAGCGTCAGGTCGCCAGCGGCATACACGCCGGGCACGGTGGTCATCTTGTTGGCATCGGTGCGGAGGTAAGGGCCCATGGCCCCATCATCGAACGCGCAGCCCAGTTGCTCGGCCAGCGGGCTGGCGGGGCGGGTGCTGGCGGCCACATACAGCGCAGCTAGTGGCACCACACGTGCGTCGCCGCCGCCTGTGGCCTGCAGCCGCACGCCCTGCAGCGCCTGGCCCGGGCCTTCCAGCGCGGCGATGGGCGCGGGCTCGATGGTGATGCCCAGCGCCAGCAGCCGCTCGCGGTCGGCGCTTTCCAGCGTGGTGTCGCCATTCAGGAAGAGGGTGGTCGGGCCCCAGTCGGCAATCAACTGCGCGTGCATGGCCGAGCCTGTCGAGTGGTACAGCACGCCCAGCCGCTGGCCCGCAAATTCATAACCATGGCAATACGGGCAGTGCAAAACCGATGCGCCCCAGCGTTCGCGCAGGCGGGCAATCTCAGGCAAGCCGTCTTGCACGCCAAACGCCAGCACCAGCTTGTGCGCCTCCATGTGCGTGCCGTTGTCCAGCACCACTTCAAACCCGTTCTCGGGTGACCCCGCCCGTTGCTGCGCCGTGGCCGATACCACCGTGCCCTGCACAAAACCCACCGTGGGGTAGGCCGCCAGCTTGCACCGCGCCTGCTCGATCATTGCCAGCGGCGGCTCGCCGTCTTGCCCGAAGAAGCCGTGCGACGCTGCCGCAAACCGGTTGCGCGGCTGGCCTGCGTCCACCACGCAGACGCGCCGCCGGGCCCGCGCCAGCTGCATTGCGGCCGACAGGCCGGCAAAGCTGCCGCCTATCACGATCACCTCATACGCCTGGGTGGTTGTCATTGCTGCTCTCGCCATGCTCAATCTCTTTGTGACCGTGGCACCCGGCCACCATGCGTTCATGAAACTCGGCCGACAGCTGTGCCAGCGTCACCGCACCCAGTCGCGCCAGCAGCGCCTCTTCGGCCGCCTGGTAGGCATCGGTCAGCGCGCGGTTCACCGCCTGCTCGACGATGCAGCCGGGGCTCTCCACCCTGTTACCCACCGCCAGCAGCGTGGGCGCGCCCAGTGCCTCGTAGATGTCGCGCAGCGTGATGTCCGCCAGCGGGCACGACAGCACCCACCCCCCGCCATGCCCCTTGGCCGACGAGACAAACCCCGCATACCGCAGCCCCGCCATCAGGCGGCGCACCACCACCGGGTTGGTCTGCATGGCCTGCGCCATCGCCTCAGAGGTGGCGGGCCCCTCCATCTCTGCCATGTGCAGCAGCGCGTGGAGAACATTGGAAAGTCGGCTATCTCGTTTCATGCAACATTTAAAGTTGCGTGATGCTAGCATGCAACCAGGAACAGTGCTTGGGTACGAACAAATAACTACTGAATTGATAGCTGCTAGCGCTTGATGGATAAGCGCTAGAGGCCAATTTGGCTTGATTTCTGTGACACGTTGCCCATCCCAACCGTTCGGGTTGAGCCTGCCGAAACCCTGCGCGGACTTGGCAAACCGGCGGACCCAGCCCATCGCCAACCGTCGCACCCACCGCACACCAAACCACACCATGACCCATCCCACCGCATCCCCCTTCACCGACCCCGCCGCCGTCGCCCGCTACGCCGAAGGCCCCCGCCGCAACGTGCCCGGCTACGACAGCCTGCTGCGCATGTCCCGCATCCTGCTGGCCGAGCGCGTGCCCGCTCACGGCCGCGTGCTGGTGGTGGGCGCAGGTGGCGGGCTGGAGCTGGAAGACATGGCGCGGGCGCACCCCGGCTGGCGGTTCGACGGCGTGGACCCCAGCCAGCCCATGCTGGACTTGGCGGCGCAGCGGCTGCAAAGCGCGGGCGTGCTCGGCGACCGCGTGGCGCTACACCACGGCTATGTGCAGAGCGCACCGGCCGGGCCGTTCGATGGCGCGACGTGCCTGCTGACCTTTCATTTTGTGCCGCGTGAGGAGCGTGCGGCCATGGCGGCGGAGATCCGGGGGCGGCTCAAGCCTGGGGCGCCGCTGGTGGTGGCGCATCTGAGCGTGGCGGATGGCGCAGGCCCAGGCGGTGAGGGCGGGGCAGGGGAGCGCGACCTATGGCTGTCACGCTACGCCGCGTTTCAGGTGGCGTCCGGTGTGCCGCCGGAGCATGCGGCCAGGGCGCGAGACAAGATTGCGGCAGAGCTGGCGGTGCTGACGCCGCAGGAAGATGAAGCGATCCTTCGCGAGGCCGGATTCAGCGATGTGCAGATGTTTTACATGGGCTTTGCATTCAGGGGCTGGGTGGCATCGGCCTGCTAGCGAGCAATGAGCGCGGGCCAGCTCATTGGACCCGCATGCCCGCACCTTGCTCACCCCCAGGCTGTCTTGCAGCTGGGGTCAGCAGCCTCCGGCCAGCCAGCCGGTGGTGCATAAAACGCCCTCAACGCACAGGCGCCAGCGCCCACCGGTCCTTCGACGCCTTCACCAAAAAATCAATCACCGCCTTCACCCTGGCCGCATTGCGCCGGCCCGGTGACGACACCGCGTACAGCGTGTGCACGGTGCCGGACGCAAAAGGCGCCAGCACCTCCACCAACCGGCCTTGCGCCGCATCGGCCGCCGCGAGCGGGCAGGACAGCATGCCGATCCCCGCGCCGCCCACCAGCGCGTGGTGCACCAGGGCTGAACTGCTGGCGGCCAGGCGCGAGCGCACGGTCACCTCCAGTGGCTTGCCTTGTGCATTGCGAAAGGCCCAGGTCACCGCCGGCCCCTGCGCCGTGTGCGTCACGGTGTGGTGCTGCTGCAGTTCGCTAGGCTCGGCGGGCGTGCCGTGCAGGCGCAGATACTCCGGGGCCGCGTACAGGCGCCGCTCAAACCGGCCCAGCTCGCGCGCCACCACCAGATCGCTGTGGCCCACGGTGGTGCGCAGCGCCACGTCGATGCCCTCCGTCACCAAGTCGGCCACACGGTCATCGGCCAGCAGCTCCACCCGCAGCGCGGGGTAGCGCGGCTGCAGGTCCGCCAGGTGGGGCAGCACCAGCGCCTCGCAAATCTCCTGGCTGGAGGCCAGGCGCAAGGTGCCCGCTACGCGGCTGCGCTGGTCCGACAGCGATGCCCCAATGTCCTCCAGCTGCGCCAGCAAGGCACGCGCTTCCTGCGCCAGTTCTGCGCCCTCGGGCGTGGCCGACAGGCCGTGCGTGGACCGGCGCAGCAAACGCACGCCGTAGCCTGCCTCCAGCCGGTCCACACCGCGCGCGACCACCGACACCGCCACATCCATTTCGCGCGCCGCCGCAGAAAACGAGCGCAGGTCGAGCGACCGCACCAGCCACCGCAGGTCGGTCGGGTCGGGGAGGAAGGAGCGGGGTTCTTGTTTCATGGTGCGCGCCTTTGCGTGCGGAGCAAAAGCCATTATCGCCACCGGCGGTTTCCGTGGCGGGGCGCAATTTCTACAGTGAAGGCTCCTTCAACCCAACGCATTCAACAGGAGTCCTCCATGCCCATCCTCAACGTCAAAGTGTCTGCCCAACGCACGCCCGAACTGTCTGCCCGCATTGCAGAAACCCTGCTGGACCTGACCACCCGCGTGCTCGGCAAGCGGCGCGACCTGACCGCCGTGGTCATCACCTTTGTCGACCCCGCCGACTGGTACGTCGCCGGCCGTTCGCTGGCCGACCTGAAACAGTCGAGCTTCTACTTCGACGTCAAGGTGGTGGACGAGACCAACACCAAGGCCGAAAAGGCGCGCTACATCGCCGAGGCGTTCGCAGCCTTTGAGGGCCTGCTGGGTGCGCTGCACCCCGAAAGCTATGTCTACGTGCAGGACGTGCGCGCCACCGCGTACGGCTTTGGCGGCCGCACGCAGGAATACCGCCACCAGCACCCCGAGCAATGAGCGGGCAATCAAGCAATCAAGCAAGCCATCAACCAATAGCTACTTACCCAGGAGCACCGACATGACGATGACGACAACGAACAACCACCGTGCTGACGTGATCGTGGCCCAGACGCTGGAGCGCGCGGGCCTGGCGGACTGGATTCCTGAAGGCGAAGGCAAGTGGTCCCTGCCCATCCAGTTTTTGCCCGACGACGCTGGGTGGGTGGAACTGATGCGCCTGTCACCCGGCACGCGCCTGGGCCTGCACCGCCACACGGGCGAAGTGCACGCCCTCACGCTGGCGGGCGAGCGCCGCCTGAACGATGGCCGCGTGGTGAGGCCGGGCGACTACATCCACGAGCCCGCCGGCAATGTGGACTGGTGGGAGGCGACGGGCACCGAAGAGCTGCTGGTGCATGTGGTGGTCAAGGGGAGCGTGGAGTACCTGGGGCCGCATCACACGGTGCTGCAGCGGATCACTACGGCTGATCGGCGGGCGGACTATCGCAAATGGTGCGAAGCGGTGGGTGTGGTGCCGCGAGATCTTTGCTAGGGCCGTGCGGGAGACAAGCCGGGCGGGGCACTTCATACAGTGCAGGCAAGCCCAAGATGCACAGAAATGGGTGTGAAAACAGGCTATAGCGCTTATTGGTAAAGCGCTAATAGCTATAAAAATAAGAGCCTATCCCTCATGCTCCACCACCGCGTGTTGGCGTCGGCTGGAGCTGGGTGCGCGCCGCCGGAGCATCCCGCCAAAGCACGGGACAAGGTGGCCGCGGAGTTGGCTTTGCTCGCCCGAAGGAGGGTGCGGCTGTTTTGCGGGGGCTGGGTTTAGCGTGTTGCGGATGTTTTACATGGGGTTTGCGTTTAGGGGGAAGCTCGCGGATGAGCGTGTTCCGGCTCCACCGACTAGATGATTCGGTATTCCGACTCGGGTGGGAAACTATGAATTTGAAATTAACAAATAAAAGTAACGTTCCCTTCTTTTAGTGCTTCAAAAGCGTCAGGGACTGAGCAGAAATCACTTTTTATATGCCCGCTCAAATACAGCTGGTAGAGTAGTATCCAATATCTGTCTAATAAATAAGCATCACCTTTGTCTAGAGATTTAGTCCATTCTAGAATTTTAGGCAGATGTTGTTCCGTTAAAAAAAGACAAAGAATTCCCATGCAATCATTCGTGCCAATTATTTCGTCGGCAATGAAATCTGGAATTGCAATGTTGTACTTTTTCGTGTAATGCAGTGTCCATGCCATTGCATCAGAACGATGTCGTACTGCGCCGTCCTTCAGTATGGCTAAAATTCTCTCTGGAAACATGATCGCTCCATGAGACATGGTCGAGTCGAACAATTTTTCAAGTAGAGGGAGTAAAACTGGATTGGTGACGGAGAGTAGAAGGAGGTAATCTAGCGTGGCTGCTTGCGCAGAGGCGGTTAAGTCGCCTCTTACTAAGGCGCTCGCCGCATACTTGAGAACACTCCCTTCGGGGAATTGGTTTGCAAGAGAGGATGCAAACTCAAGATAATTAGTGCATCTGTACGGATCCAACGGGATGCCGAATGGTAGCCTGAGGGCCAGTTCAGACGCCCAGCGATCTCCGAACGGCATTACGGGACTAATTATCGATGTCTTTCTTGGGTTTAGACGCATTTTGAATGTGCCCAGCTCTTCATCAAGACGCCTAATGAAGCGTTCACCCTCGTCAAAAGAATCGCAGTAAAAGGTATAGTCGTCGATGAATCGGGACATTCCATTTTTGGTGCTACCGCGGACAAAGTTAAACTCCGGTGCTAGTTTTTCATCTACAACAGAGAGAATAATTTCGGCAATGATGTTTGAAGTCCCTGGCCCAATCGGAATGCCTTGAGTTTCATCGCGTACACATCGTCTAGTATGAAAGTCTAGTTCATTGAACCAGCCCTCTTTGGTGCTTGCTTTCGCTTTCGCAATACCAACTGCCGCCCATGGAATGGCATGTGTATAAATGCTCGCGAAACAGGAAGTGATGTCAGTTCGCACTGCATATCGCTTGTTGAATGCAAGTTTGCGTACTCGCGAGGCGCGAGATGCGAATTTTTCATAATCCATAATAATTATACGCCCATCCGCATGCTGTCTCGGCCTAATCATGCTGACGTGAGATAATTGGAATGGTTCTATTAAATTCCAGTTGTCGACAATGCACTTCGTCAGTTGAGCATACGCTATTGGGTGGGGAATTGTGTATGATCGAGATACTGAGTTGAACTTGGTGGCCCTGTATTCCACAGCATCAAAACCGCGCATTTTAGGCTTGGGTTTCAAGCTAAGAAGCGGTGTAGCCGCTGCTGGTGTCAGAGATTTAGAGTCAAATAGAGGTGGTAGCTCTTCCCTAAACCTGCGCTGGGCAGGTAAATAGTTTTGGCCGAGCAGCGCTAAATGAAGAAATTCAGTTGTTATCGCCATTAGGTGTCAATATGGAGTTTTTGGTCATGAGCGCTGACAGTCGTGCCAGAGTTGTTTGAGACTATAGCTCGGACTTGTGCGAGTAACTAAAATAATAATCAACAGTGGCTGCGGTAACGCTTGGCTAAATGCATCGCAGTCGGCGTCGCGCTATCTTGTTTGATCCAATTTAGGTCAAAGTTAAGTCTTGCCCGGCCAAAGTAGGCCGCATAGCATCCCTGTCAAGCACCCACCCCCATGAGGTGCTGCACAAGAACATGACAGGAGACAAGCCTTGCCATCCACCCGCTGGAGTCACTGCGGCACCGAAGACCTGGACGTCTTGCAGACCATCTTCTGGTCCGCAGGCGCGTCGCGCAATGCGCTGGCGCAGCGCCTGGCCTATTCCAAGAGCAAGGCCAACGCCATGGTGGCGGCGTTGCTGGACGAAGGCCTGCTCGATGAGGTGGGCCTGCAGGAATCTTCTGGCGGCCGGCGGGCCGAAACCCTTCGATTGAGCGAAACCCTGGGCGTGGTCATCGGCGCCGACCTGGGCGCCACCAGCATGCAAATCGCGGTGATGCGGCCCGACATGACGGTGCTGGCGCGGCACCGCGAGCCCATTGATGTGCGCCAGGGGCCGGGCGTGATTCTGGCGCGGGTGCGGGGGCTGATGCGGGAGCTGCTGGCGCGCTGCGGGCTGGCACCGAACCAGGTGATTGCCATTGGCATGGGCGTGCCGGGGCCGGTGGATTTTGAAAGCGGCCAGCTCGTCAACCCGCCGCTGATGCCCGACTGGGACGGCTTCTCGATCCGCGACTACCTGCGCGAGGCGTTTGCCGCGCCGGTGTTTGTGGACAACGACGTGAACCTGATGGCGCTGGGCGAGCTGTGGCGGCTGCAGCGCAATCTGCCCAACTTTTTGGTGATCAAGGTGGGAACGGGCATTGGCTGCGGCATTGTGTGCCACGGGCAGGTTTACCGGGGCGCCAACGGGTCGGCCGGTGACGTGGGCCACATCTGCGTGGACCAGAGCGGGCCGCGCTGCCACTGCGGCAACCAGGGCTGTGTGGAGGCGATGGCCGCCGCACCCGCCATGGCGCGCATGGCGATGGAGGCCGTGGAGCGTGGCGAGAGCGCGATGCTGGCCGAGCGCCTGCAGGCCACCGGCACGCTGACCACCGAGGACGTGGCCCAGGCCAGCCGGGCGGGCGATGTGGCGGCCAACGCGATCATCCAGCGCGCGGGCAGCCTGGTGGGGCAGATGCTGGCGTCCATCGTCAACTTCTTCAACCCGTCGCATGTGTTCATTGCAGGGCGGGTGACGGACATGGGGCCGCTGTTCCTGGCGTCGGTGCGGCAGAGCGTGTACCACCGGTCGCTGGCGCTGTCGACGCGGCACCTGGAGATTCAATACGCGCCGCTGGCCGACGATGCCGGTGTGGTGGGTGCGGGGGTGCTGGCGATGCAAGAGAGCCTGTCGCGCGCGGGCTCAGTGACGGGTTCGGGCGTTAGCGCAGGGGCTGTGCGATGAGTGTGGCCGTCGCCTTTCGCAACGTCACCAAAGAGTTCGGCCCCGTGCGCGTGCTGCACGGGGTGGACTTTGCGCTGCAGCCGGGCCGCGTCTATGGCCTGCTGGGCGAGAACGGCGCGGGCAAGTCCACGCTGATGAAGATTCTGGCGGGCTACGAGAGCCCGATCACTGGCGAGGTGGTGGTGGACGGCGCGGTGCGCGCCCCGGGTGGCGGATCGCGCGCGGCCGAGGCGCAGGGCATTGTGCTCATCCACCAAGAGTTCAATCTGGCGGACGACCTGACGATTGCGCAGAACATCTTCTTGGGGCACGAGATCCGTAAAGGACTCTTCCTCGACGACAAGGCGATGCGCGAGAAGACGCGCGCTGCCTTGGCGCAGGTGGGTCTGCCGCTGGACCCCGACACGCGCGTGAAGAAGCTCATCGTGGCCGAAAAGCAGCTGGTGGAGATTGCCCGCGCGCTGGCCCGCAATGCGCGCCTGCTCATCATGGACGAGCCCACCGCCACGCTGACCCCGGGCGAGACGGAGCGCCTGTTTGCGCTGATGGCGGGGCTCAAGGCGGCGGGCGTGACCATCATCTACATATCGCACAAGCTTGACGAAGTGGAGCGCACCACCGACGAGGTGGTGGTGATGCGCGACGGCCTGCTGGTGGCGCGCGAGCCCACAGCCAGCGTGACGCGGCGGCAGATGGCCAACCTGATGGTGGGCCGCGAGCTGGCGGATTTGTTCCCGCCCAAGCTGCCTGCGCCGGAGGGTGCTGCACCGGCCATCCAGGTGCGCGGCCTCACGGTGCCGGGCTGGGCCGAAGGCGTGGACTTTGAGGTGCGGCGCGGCGAGATTCTGGGCTTTGCCGGGCTGGTGGGCGCTGGGCGTACGGAGCTGTTTGAAGGCCTGCTGGGCCTGCGCCCCCGCACTGCTGGCACGGTGGAGATTGCTGGCAAGCCCGTACAGCTCAAAAGCCCGCGCGATGCGGCGCGCCATGGCCTGACCTATCTGAGCGAAGACCGCAAGGGCAAGGGCCTGCATGTGCACTTTGGCCTGCGGCCCAACCTGACGCTGATGGCGCTGGAGCGCTATGCCAAGCCCTGGCTCGACCCGGCCGCCGAGCAGGCAGCGCTGCGGGATGCGGTGCAAGAGTTCGGCATCCGCACAGGCTCAATCGATGTGCGCGCGTCGTCGCTTTCGGGCGGCAACCAGCAAAAGCTGGCGCTGGCCAAGGTGCTGCACCCCGGCCCCAGCGTGGTGGTGCTCGACGAGCCCACGCGCGGCGTGGACGTGGGCGCCAAGCGCGAGATTTATCACCTGGTGCAGCGCCTGGCAGAGCAGGGGCTTGCGGTGGTGGTGATTTCGTCTGAATTGATGGAGCTGATCGGCCTGTGCCACCGCGTGGCGGTGATGCGCGCCGGGCGGCTGCAGACCACGCTGCAAGCGCCAGATTTGACCGAAGAGGAGTTGATCGCCCATGCCACAGGCACCCGTTAACGTTCCGGCGGAAAACGCCGCAGCCCCGCAGGCAGGCGGCTCCCGCCACGCTGCAGCCACTGCGGCGGGAGCCACCGGTGTCAGTGCCTGGTGGGGCAAGCTGCACGGCCTGGGCCCGGTCATCGGCCTGGTGCTGCTGTGCATTGCGGGCACGCTGCTCAACAGCAACTTCGCCACCTACGACAACGTGATGAATGTGCTCACGCGCACGGCCTTCATCGGCATCATCGCGGTGGGCATGTGCTTCGTCATCATCTCGGGCGGCATCGACCTGTCTGTGGGGTCGATGGCGGCGCTGATCGCAGGCTCGGTCATCTTGTTCATGAACGCGATGGCCCCCGTGCTGGGCTCGCCGATGGCGGCCGTGGTGGTAGGCATGCTGCTGGCGGTGGTGCTGGGCGCGGTATTCGGGCTGGTGCACGGCCTGCTCATCACCAAGGGGCGCATCGAGCCCTTCATCGTGACGCTGGGCACGCTGGGCATCTTCCGCGCGTACCTCACGTACTTTTCGAACGGCGGGGCCATCACGCTGGAGAACGATCTGTCGGACATCTACAGCCCGGTGTACTACGCCAATCTGCTGGGCGTGCCGATCCCCGTGTGGATCTTCCTGCTGGTGGCAGTGGTCGGGGGCGTCATCCTGAACCGCACGGCCTATGGCCGCTATGTGCAGGCCATCGGCTCCAACGAGCAGGTGGCGCAGTACGCGGCGGTGGATGTGCACAAGATCAAGATCCTCACGTACATGCTGCTGGGCGTGTGCGTGGGCATTGCCACGCTGCTCTATGTGCCGCGCCTGGGCTCCGCATCGCCCACCACTGGGCTTCTGTGGGAGCTGGAGGCGATTGCCGCCGTCATCGTGGGCGGCACGGTGTTGAAGGGCGGGGCGGGCAGCATCACCGGCACGGTGGTGGGCGCCATCCTGCTCTCGGTCATCAGCAACATCCTCAACCTCACCAGCATCATCAGCGTGTACCTGAATGCGGCGGTGCAGGGCTTCGTGATCATTGCCGTAGCGTTCATGCAGCGCGGAAAACGGTGATGGATTTTCTGGATTGGTTTTCTCGGTAGGTCGTTTGACTTTCGTGTTCCCCAGCCGGCCAGCTTTCTTGGCCATATTCCAAAGCAACAGGAGACAACGCATGAACAGCCAACTTTCTTTCACCCGCCGCCTGGCCCTCACGGCCGTGGGCGCCGCCGCCTTCGCATTGGCCGCCCCCGCGATGGCGCAGGCCAACAAGACGGTGGTGGGCGTGGCCATTCCCTCGGCCACGCACGGCTTTACCGGCGGCATCGTGTACTGGGCCAACCAGGCCAAGAAAGACCTGGAGAAGGCGCACCCCGGCCTGCAGGTGATCGTCAAGACAGCAGGTGGCGCGCCCGAGCAGGCCAACCAGCTGCAGGATCTGGTCACGGTCAACAAGATCAATGCACTGGTCATCTTCCCGTTTGAATCGGCTGCGCTGACCAAGCCCGTGGCCCAGGTCAAGGCCAAGGGTGTGTACGTGACGGTGGTGGACCGCGGCCTGACCGACACCAGCGCGCAGGACGCGTATGTGGCCGGTGACAACACCGCGTTCGGAAAGATTCCGGCCGAGTACATCGCCAAAGCGCTGGGTGGCAAGGGCAACGTGGTGGCCATGCGCGGCATTGCGACCACGCTGGACAACGAGCGCATGGACGCGTTCAACAGCGTGCTGAAGAACCACCCCGGCATCAAGCTGCTGGACGCCAAGTACGCCAACTGGAACCGCGACGACGCCTTCAAGGTGATGCAGGACTACCTGACGCGCTTTCCGCAGATCGACGCTGTGTGGGCCGCCGACGACGACATGGCCGTGGGCGTGCTCAAGGCCATCGAGCAGGCCAAGCGCAAGGACATCAAGCTGGTGTTCGGCGGCGCGGGTGCCAAGGGCATGATCAAGACGCTGATGGACGGCAGCAACCCGCTCATCCAGGCCAACGTGTCGTACAGCCCCAAGTTCATCTACGACTCGATCAAGCTCACGGCCGAGGCGCGGATCAAGGGCGAAAAGCTGCCCGCCAACACCATCATTCCGTCGGTGCTGATCACCAAGGAAACGGCGAAGGACTTCTACTTCCCCGACTCTCCATTCTGATGGTTTTTTTGAACCAAATAGGCAGCTAGCGCCTATTCATAAAGCGCAAGCAGCTATCGAAATAATAGCTGCTTGCCGCCATGCATCTGCAACCCCCGCCCCTTGGAGCCGCCATGCCAAGACCCGTCACCCTCTTCACCGGCCAGTGGGCCGACCTGCCTTTGGCGCAACTCGCGCCCCTGGCCAAAAGCATGGGCTACGACGGCCTGGAGCTGGCCTGCTGGGGCGACCATTTCAACGTGCAGGAGGCGCTGTCGTCGCCCCAGTACGTCAAAGACAAACACGCACTGCTGGCCCAGCACGGCCTGCAGTGTTTTGCCATCGGCAACCACCTGGTGGGCCAGGCAGTGTGTGACCTGATCGACGAGCGCCACCAGTCCATCCTGCCGCCCCATGTGTGGGGCGATGGCGAGCCCGAGGGTGTGCGCCAGCGCGCTTCTAGCGAGCTGGCAGACACGGCGCGCGCTGCCGCGAAGTTTGGCGTGAAGACGGTGACGGGCTTCACCGGCTCGTCGGTGTGGCATTCGATCTATGCGTTCCCTCCCACGACGCAGGCGTACTGGGACAAGGGCTTTGCTGATTTCGCCAAGCGCTTCGGCCCCATCCTCGATGTGTTCGAAGCGCACGACATCAACTTCGCGCTGGAGGTGCACCCCACCGAGATCGCGTTCGACATCGCCTCGGCCGAGCGCGCGATTGCAGCCGTGGGCGGCAACAAGCGCTTCGGCTTCAACTACGACCCCAGCCACCTGGCCTACCAGGGCGTGGACTACATCAAGTTCATCCGCCAGTTTGCCGACCGCATCTACAACGCCCACATGAAGGACGTGTGGTGGGGCAAGGGCGACGGCACGGTGGGCACCTTCGGCGGCCACACCAGCTTTGGCGATGCGCGGCGGAACTGGGACTTTCGCAGCGTGGGGCGCGGGATGATCGATTTCGAATCCATCATCGTTGCGCTCAACGACATTGGTTACCAGGGCCCGCTCTCGGTGGAGTGGGAGGACAGCCGCATGGACCGCGTGCACGGCGCCACGGAGAGCGCGGCGTTCTGTAAGCGGCTGGATTTCAAGCCGGCGGCGGGTGCGTTTGACGCCGTGTTTGCGCGGGACAAGCAGGCCTAGCCGCGCTCCGTCCATAAAACCGATAACAACAACACACAGCGAGCAAAGGCGTTTCGTATGTCCAGTCCCCAAAAGCTCCGCTACGCCATGGTCGGCGGCGGCCACGGCGCGTTCATCGGTGCGGTGCATCGCAAGGCGATGGCGCTCGACGGCCAGTTTGAACTGGTGGCGGGCGCGCTGTCGTCATCGCCCGAGCGGGCCCGCGCATCCGGCGCCGAATTGGGCCTGGCGGACGCCCGCAACCACGGCAGCTGGCAGGACCTGCTGGCCGACGAACTGCGCCGCCCGGCGCATGAGCGCATCGACTTGGTGAGCATCGTCACCCCCAACCATGTGCATCACCCGGTGGCGCTGGCGTTTGTGCAGGCGGGCTTCCATGTGGTGTGCGACAAGCCGCTGGTGCACACCCGCGCGCAGGCCGACGAGCTGGTGGCCGCCGTGAAGAAAGCCGGCACCGTGTTCGGCGTGACCTACAACTACACCGGCTATCCCATGGTGCGCGAGGCGCGCCACCTGGTGCAAAGCGGTGCGCTGGGCCTGCTCCGCAAGATCACCGTCGAATACAACCAGGGCTGGTTGGCCACAGCCGTGGAAGAGGGCGGCGCCAACAAGCAGGCCGACTGGCGGCTGGACCCGGCGCGCAGCGGCAGCGCAGGCACGCTGGGCGACATCGGATCACACGCCGAAAACCTGGCCGCCACCGTCACCGCACAGCACCCCGCCTGGGTGTGCGCCGACCTCACCACCTTTGGCGCCGGGCGCAGGCTGGACGACGACGCCCAGCTGCTGCTGCGCTACGACAGCGGCGCGCGCGGCTTCATCGTGGCATCGCAAGTGGCAGCCGGGCTGGAGAACGACCTGCGCCTGCAGGTGTCCGGCACGCTGGGCACCATCACCTGGCGGCAGGAAGAGCCGAACCAGCTGGTGCATTCGCCGGTGGACGGCCCGCGCCGCATCCTCACGCGCGGCTCACCGTGGCTGTGCGAATCGGCGCGGCGCGCCGGGCGCATCCCTGCGGGGCACCCCGAGGCGTTCATCGAAGCCTTTGCCAACGTCTACCTGGGTGTTGCTGCCGACATCCGCGCGCGGCAGGCCGGCACGGCGGCCGACTCGCTGCACGCCGACTACCCGCGTGTGGAAGACGGGGCGCGTGGGGTGCAATTTATCGAGCGGGTGTTGGCCTCTGCTGCCAGTGAGCAGAAGTGGACGTCATTGCGCTGAGCAACGCTCGCGTCGCGGCGCATGGAAGCTGTAGCCCTGCGATCAAAGCGATGAAACAGCGTTGATAAGGGTCACAACTCGCATGCGACTCTGATTTAGGCTGCACGGGCCGCAGCCCTGGACGGAGGGCGCTCGTCGCGTATCCCTCCGAAGGTTGGGTTGCCGCGATAACCGCCATCCCGACCTTCGGCGGAGTCTTCTGGGTTGGCTGAATCAAGCTTACGTTGCGGAGCGGCTTCGTACACCTGTCTGTGCTCGACCAGTCCCCATGCCAAGGCTAGCGTCAAGCTCCGAATGTCCTCAATTTCCGAGCCAGGAAAACCCTTATTTTTCCAATAGCTCTGAGCTATTGGAAATGGTGACTAATTGTTTGTTTTTGTTGCTGTTGTGTCACTAATACATACGCACTATGGCTAAGCGAGGGCACTTGCGCGATGCTTGCGCACCATCTTTTGAAGTTGGTGATTAAACAAAGAGTGGCAGTAAGCCATTGATTCATATCAAAAAAATGGATGGATGGGATGCGGGTCGGACGCCACCAAGCAAGCGTTGCCAGCAGTGCCGCAAGGCAGTTGAGGGATGCAAAACGCGTGGATCGCTGACGCCAATTTTTAATTGTTTACTTTCGTTACGTTTAGTAATCTCCGCGCTCACTCTTCTTTCAACGCCTGAGGAAATCATGCGATCACTTTTCTCCGTCCTGCCTGCTCGGCGCGCACACTGTTCTCCCGGTTCCCGAGCGACGCAGGGTGGTTTTACCCTGGTGGAATTGGCTGTTGTGCTGGCCGTCATCGGCTTGATCATCGGCGCCGTGGCCATCGGCAAGGATGTGCAGCGCAATGCCGAGTACACGAAGATCAAGAACAAGTTCATTGACCAGTGGGAGCAGGCGTACAACCAGTACTACCAGCGCACCGGCGTGGTGGTGGGCGATAGCCAGACGGCGCCCCGCATCATGGTGAACGGGACTGCTTATGTGGCAGCAGCGGGTTCTCCCACTTCGGGTGGTGACATGGCTGCACTGGTCGCAGTTGGCTCCGAGCCAGTCCCCGTTTGCTCGCGCAATCCTGAAGCCGGGACCATGCGCTCAGACTCTCCTTTTACGGTCAATGTGAATGACCTTCGTGCCTACATGACGCGCGCAGGCATCCGCATGCCGCCTGGTCGTGCAGAGGGGCAGGAAGACCTGTATGTCTACACCGATACCAACGGCTCGCCGCAGGAAATCCAGGTGTGCTTTCAGTGGAACCGACCCACGACACCCGAGGGCTCGGGCAATGTCATGGTCATCTCTGGCCTGACTCCCGACCTGGCACGCATGCTGGACCAGATGATTGATGGCAAGCCTGACGCGCAAGAAGGTCGCTTCCGCCTGCGGGGAATTGCCAACGGCACGCCGAATGGGCCTGGTGTGGAATGGTCTGCCAATAACTCCTTCGGCCGCGGCGCAGGCGCCACCACGGCCACCGGCGCGGGCAACACCCGTGACGAAGAGCAGGTCATCACCCTGACCGCCATCTACAAGATGAACCAGTAATCAGGGCGAGGAAAACAACATCATGAACCAAGTATTCAAGAACCTGGCCCGCCGCTCGCCATCAACGCGTCAGCAGGGTTTCACGCTGGTCGAGCTGGCGGTTGTGCTGGCAGTTATCGGTCTCATCATCGGTGCCGTGGCCATCGGCAAGGATGTGCAGCGCAACGCCGAGTACACCAAGATCAAGAACAAGTTCATTGACCAGTGGGAGCAGGCGTACAACCAGTATTACCAGCGCACGGGCGTCGTGCTGGGAGACAACCAGACTGCACCTCAGAACATGGTCAACGGCGAGCGTTTTCTGGCAGCTGGTACACGCTCTGGCCGCGACATGACCGGTGTCACCCCGCCCAACGCCATTTGCCGTGCGGCAGCAGGGCAGGGCATGACGCGAGGATTCACCGCTGGTACGGATCCTGACCTGCGCGCCCTGATGACGCGTGCCGGTATCCGCATGCCTCCCGGCCGTGCGGAAGGTCTGGAAGACCGCTATGTCTATCTGGACACCAATGGCAACCCGCAAGAAGTCCAGGTGTGCTTCCAGTGGAACGTGCCGCTCGGTAATGGCTCAGCCGCGAATGCAGCGGGTGATGGCATGGGCAACGTGATGGTCATCACCGGCCTGACGCCTGACCTGGCACGCGCGCTGGATCAAATGATCGACGGCAAGCCGGACGAGCGTGAAGGCCGTTTCCGTCGCCAGGGCGTGCTGAACAACGCTGGTGGCACCAATCCCAATGCGCCGGGGCAGGAGTGGCAAGCCTCCAACCGTGACCAGATCGGCACGACCAATGATCGCGCTTTTGACGAAGACCAGATCGCCATCGTCACGGCCATCTATCGCATGAATCAGTGATGTGGCTTGAGCCCTTCCACCCTTGACCCTTTACACAACTTATTCCCCTCGTCGGAGGTTTCAATGAAAAAGATGCATTCGTTTCGTGGGCTGGGCCGCAAGGTCCAGCAAGGTTTTACTCTGGTTGAGCTGGCTATCGTGCTGGCCGTCATCGGCCTGATCATCGGTGCCGTGGCCATCGCCAAGGACGTCCAGCGCAATGCTGAATACCAGAAGGCCGTCAACAAGTTTGCCTATCAGTGGAAGATGGCCTACGACCAGTACTACCAGCGAACCGGCGTGGTGGTGGGTGATTGCCAGCAGGCGCCAACCTACATGGTGGATGGCTCTGAAACCTCTATCAACGGCGGCAACGCTTGTACGCGTGCGGGTTCCATGGCTGTTCCCGGCATTCCAGCCAGCTTCACAGACCGTGGTCGCAAAATCTGCTCTGGCCAGGGCTACGCTGCAGACACGGTCGGTGCTGGCGACACTACGCTGGCAACACTGAACCTGCGCGAACTGATGACCCGTGCTGGTGTGCGTATGCCCCCTGGCCGTGGTGAAGGACACGAAGACCGCTTCCTCTACATCGACTCCAATGGCAACCCGGCTGAGCTGCAAGTTTGCTTCCAGTTCAACAACGCGGGCGTCGCAAGCGGGGCGGGGAACGTCATGGTGATTCGTGGACTGACGCCCGATCTTGCGCGTTTCATGGACCAGGTGATCGATGGCAAGCCGGATTCCCGCGAAGGCCGCTTCCGCATCCAGGGCCGCCCACAGCAGACGGCATCCACCGAAGCCAATGCACCCGGCACCCAGTGGGAGGCCAACAACACGCAGGGCGTTGCCATCAATGTGGGCGGCAACAGCACCCAGATGAACACCAGTGATGCGCGCTCGCCCGTAGTCAATGCCGCTGGTAACGCGGGAGGCACGGCCGGGGGCCGCACCTTCGACGAAGACCAGGTCATCTTGCTGACCGCCCACTGGATCATGGAGCAGTAATTGAACGGCACCCGTACGCTCAAGCTGGCCTGTCTGGCACTGGCCACTGCCCTGCTCGGCGGTGGAGCCTGGTTGGCGCAGCGCGGTCTCAAGCAACTGGCTTGGGAGCGCCAGCAATTCGCTCAGTTGCAACAGGGGCTCGAAAGCGCCCGCAGTCTTGTGCCTGAAGTGCAGCGGCGCGAGCAACTGGTGCGTTCTATCAAAGACGTTTCCCAACAGGTGGAACGCATGGGCTTTGACCCGTCCCAATGGGGTGAACGTCGCTTACGCCGGGCCGTAGCCCCCGCGACGCGGGTCGAGGCTGCTCAGTTCCTGGGTGAACTGGGCCGTGGCGGAGCAGGGCAGATCTTCGTGGCTGATGTTTTCGAGATCGCTACTGTGTCGCCTGAAGCCAGCCTGTTCCAACCCCCGACGCCCGGCGACCAAGGGCTTTTGCTGGGTGTCACGGGCACGCTGCACTTTCAGACGGCGTCTGTCTCTCCATCGCCGAAGGTGACTCCATGAGTGCTGAACATGTGTATCGCGTCGCCAGTTCCGGCTGGCTGCACTGCCACGGGCATCAGGTAGAAGAAGTTCCTGCATGGCCGCGTCTGACCCACAGCGCGCTGGTGGTGTTGGACATGGACGACGTCTATACCGACGTCTGGCGTTTCGAGGGCAAGACCGAATACGCAGCCGCTTTGGTTGAAAAGCGTGTGCGCACGCAAGGCCTCGTCGAAGGCGCGGCCCATGTCGTGGTGCACCGGCTGGTCAAATTGCCGGGCGGCTTTCAGGTGTTCTTCTCGGCGATTTCGCTGGATCTGTGGCAGCGTTGCACGCAATGGGCCAAGGAGCAGGACGACCATTGCCTGGTGATGATGGCTGGCGGGCTCCTGTGTGACGGCGTGGCGTCTGGCAGTGCGCGCGTCGTGCTGTCCCAGCGGCGGCTGATGTGTTTTGTGCAATCCGAAGAAGGCATGGTTTTTGGCTCTACCCAGGCGCTGGGTTCTGGGCCATCTGCCATGGCCAGTGCGGCCCAGGTGCTGACCAGCAACCACAGTACCTTGTTGATGCGGCTGGGTGCGGAGGCTGTGGAGTGGTGCACGCTGTGGTCTACGCAGCCTGCGGATGTAGACACCTGCCTCGCAGCTGTACGCAGCGTAGTGGGCGGGGCGCCAGTGATCATGCATGCGCAAGAGATGACGCTGGCTGCTGAGCGGGTACATACCGTGATGCCGACATTGGCGCGCAAGGCTGCAGGCCGCCATGCACTGAATCCTAGTCTGGAGCGGGTGGCGTGGCGTGCCGAGCGCTGGGTGGCTCCTATCACCGTGGTAACGGCGCTCGTCGGCATCGTTCTGGCCATCGTGGGCGCGCTGGTCGGGCAACTGGCGGATCAGCAGCGCAATGCGGGAATGAACCAGCGCGCTGAGCTGGAGGCGCTGCAAAGCCGAATCCAGACGGTGTCGTTGGTGGAAGCTCCGGGGAAGCTGCTGCCGGTGGCCGAGTTCTCGCGCACGCTGGATGAGGGCGCGCGCCATGACCCAGTGGCGTTCATGGCAGTGTTGAAAGCTGCCTCCAACAAGGACATTCGGATTCAGCGAGTACGTCTGGAAACGACGAGCTCTTTAGGGAGTGCACAACCCGGTAAAAAAGCCTTCCGTGTAGACGGCGTGGTCGCACCCGGTGCCTCGGCTTCTGTGACACGCTGGGTCTCCCAGATGGCAGCGGCTGGCTGGACGCTCCGGGCAGTGGATCCCACCTTCACGCTGCCAGGTTCTTTCTCGTATGAGCTGGTGGCCAATGCAGCTGCTCCAGGAAATGTGAAACCATGAAATACGCGGCTTTACTTCTCAATGGGCTTGCCATTCTTTTGCTCGGCTGGGGGCTCTATGGCGTGTTTCAGCTCACTCAAGCGCGCACTCCGTCGATGCGTCCCATGACCGTGGAGCTGGCGCCCTTGCCAGCCGCTTTGCGCACGGATCAGGAGCGCGTGACCGAGGCCTTTGGCGCCATGTCTCGCATCCAGGCGCAGACGATGGCGGCAGGCACCGATCCGCAGCGTCTGATCGCGCTGCCAGTGCCTGGCAGTGATGTGGTGGGCAGTGTGCAAATGCCGCGCCGCTCCCTGTCATTGCATTTGGACGATCTGGCCTCTGAGCGGCAGTCTGTGGTGATTGACGGCCAACTGGCACGCCAGGGTGCACGGCTGGAGGGCGGTGGGCGTGTTGTGCAGGTGCGCCCCAGCGAGGCGGTGGTTACCGAGCGGCTGGGTCGTCAGACTTTGACGCTGCCTCAGGGGGAACTGCGGGTGGGAACACTGCGCTGGCCCGACGGATCGCTGGCAAGCATTAATACCCAGGAGTTCCGCTCGGGTCTGCCGGGCGGACAACCTGGCCCTATCAAGAGCTTGCCATGACCACGAAGGCCCGCCGGCAGCAGACAGACAACGTGACTCGCGGTTCGACGTGTGCATCGCGTTGTGGGCTCCCGTTGGCTTCTCCTCATGACCATTTCAAGAAATCACGCTAGTAGCGCCAAGGACAGCGACATGAACAATCCTCCATTTTTCAAGCCATTGGCGCTGGTATGTGCCGCCCTGGTGCTGGCTGGTTGCGCCAGCCCTTCGCCCCGCAGCGCTTCCAGCCTCCCGCCGCCAGATACCACTGCAGCAGACCAGATGCGCGAGCACGCTGCGCAAGAGGCCCAGCGTTTGCTGGTACATCAGCAGATGTTGCTGGCCGAAATCAACAAGACGGCAGCGGCACCGGTCATCGCTCCGGTGGCCCCGGTGTTTGATCCGCTGGAAGGCAAGCTGATCAATGTGGCCATGTCCCGAGCCAGCATCAGCCAGATCTTGAGTGCGTTTGCCGACGCAGGAAACCTGAACTTGATCGTTGATCCCAATGTGCTGAAGGGCGGGCAGCTTGCCGACATGCACTTGCGCCAGGTGACACTGCGTGAAGGCTTCAACGAAGTGCTGCGCACCTATGACGTGGCTGGCGAATTCCGTGGCAATACGCTGCGCGTGAACCTTACCGAGGAGAAGTTCTTTTCATTGAACTTTCTCAACACCAAGACCAGCATCCAGATGGGCTCTGGCGGTAACGTTTTCGGCAGCTCCAATTCGGGCGGCGGGGGCGGAAGCGGGAGTGGAAGCAGCGGGGGCGGCGGATCGGGTGCCCAACAGGGCAGCCTGACCATGTCGGGCTCTGGCGGCGGAAGTACGGATCCGTACCTGGAAATCGAAACCGCCCTCAAGTCGGTATTGGGTGACTCGCACCAAGACCGCCTGGCCCAGCAGCAGCAAATGCAGCAGCAGAACCTGACCATGACGACCCCGGGCTCGTCCTCGTCGCCTTGGATTGGGAGTGGGGCCAACCCAACACGTCCCGCCCAGTTGCCGCAAGCGCCCTTGGCCACGATGAATGAAGACAGCGGCTTCACATTGAACAAGATGACTGGCACGCTGTACGTAAAAGCCCGTCCCTCCAAGATGCGCGCCGTCGAGAAGATGTTGGCCCAGGTGCACAAGGTGCTGGGCAAGCAGGTGTATGTCGAGGCGCAGCTGATCGATGTACAGCTGTCTGACAACTTCGAGTTCGGTGTGGACTGGACGTCCTTGCGCAGCCGTCTGGCGGCAGGCTTTGGTTCGTCGCCCATGCAGCTGGGTGGCAGCTCGGGTACGTTGCCGAATGCCGGCACGGGCTACCCTTCGCGGGCCATTTCCATCCCCGCAGCGCTGATCGGTAGCGTGGCTGGGCCTGCACTGGGCATGTCTTACCAAGGCAGCAACTATGGCATTGTGATCAACGCACTGCGCTCCTACGGAAATCTGAAGGTACTGTCCAATCCCAACGTGCAAGTGCGCAACGGCACGCCTGCATTGCTGTCCGTGGGCACTAGCTCGCGCTACGTGTCGCAGTCCGCATCCACGCAAACCGTTCCTGGTGGCGGTGCGTCCACTACATCTTCCAGCGTACAGACTGACACCGTGTTCTCCGGTGTCATGGTGGGGGTGCTGCCCATGGTCCGTGACGATGGCCGCATCGAGCTGTTGCTGAATCCCATGCAGAGCGATGTCGACCCTGCCAGCCTGCAACTGGTGGCTGTGGGGGGAGACAACCTCGTCTCCCTTCCCAAGGTGAGCTACAAGGGGCTGACCACGACCTTGAACGTGGGCGATGGCGACGTGGTGGTGGTCGGGGGGTTGATCGACCAGCGCAGCTCCAATAACGACCGTGGAGCACCTGGGGTGTCTGACGTGCCTTTGCTGGGTAAGCTGTTCGGCAATGAGAACAAAGTGCACGGAAGCCGTGAGCTGGTGATCGTCTTGCGGGTGCGTGTGCTATGAGCCTCATCCACGACGCGCTGAAATCCATGGATGCGCCTCAAGATTCCAAGCCTGCCATGGCAAGGGCTTCCAAGGCGGCGGTGCGTGGCCGTCCTGCATGGCTGGATGCCATGCTGGCTTTCGCCGTCGTATTGGGGGCGGGGATTCTGGGGTGGTTTGTCTGGCAGACCCAGATGAAGCCCAAGGCACTGCCGCCGCCGATGGCTGCTGCGCCAAGTCCGGCCCCCGCTGCAACGCCAGCCCCGGTGGCGGTCGCTTCGCCCGTCGCTGAAACGGCTGCGCCTGCTGCGGCATCGCCAACGCCAGTGACGGTATCCGCTGCTGACCCTGCTGCGGCCGCCAACTCTGCCATGGCTGCTGCTCCTGCACCGGTAGTTCCTGCGCCTGTTGCCGTGCCAGCTCCCGCAGTCGCTGTGGCTGCTCCCGCAGCTGCGCCCGTGCAGTCAGCGACTCCCGCTCCGGCTGTTGCCATGGAGGTTGCTGCGCCCAAGGTGGTCGTGGCAACCAGCCCACGCAGTGATGTCGCTACGCCCGCACCCGCCGCGGTGACCCGCAGCAGTGCGATGCGACAGGCGCATGGTGCCAACCGCTCCAATACGGCGGCTGCGCCCGCAGTGGCGACGACCCCGGCCGTGGATGACACTCCGGTGGAGCTGCGCTTTGCCCGTTTCGTCGCCGCCATGAAAGAGTCGCGTACGGCCGATGCTGAACGTGAATTGGCTGCGCTGAAGGAGCGTCTGCCGGCAGGGTCTTTGGGACTGTTGCGCGCGCAAGCCTGGTTTGACCTGCGCGCCGGCCGCGATGCTGCTGCTGCAGACGGTTATCGCGCCATCCTTGAGCGGCTGCCTGGCGATGAAGAAGCTGCCATCAACCTGGCCAGCATTCAGTCGCGCCAGCAAAAGACTGAAGAAGCCCGCGCAACCCTTGATGCCGCATCGCGACTGCAACCAGATTCGGCTGCGTTGCGGGCCGCATTGGCCCAGTTCACCCCTGCTGCACGCCAATGACGGCCAATTCCATCTATGCCACGCTGGGGTTGTCACGCAACCCGTTTCCGCCGACGCCGGATGCGGGTTCGTACTTCTTCACGCCTCGGCTGGAGGAGGATTTCGCGGAGATCGTGCACTGCATCGAGGCGCGCAAGGGCTTTGTTCTTCTGACAGGAGAAGTGGGGCTGGGCAAGAGCACTCTGGTGCGGCGCCTGCTGGACACCCTCAGTGGCAAGAACTGCCACTCCGCGCTGATCCTGAACACCTTTTTGCAAGACAGTGCTCTGTTGTCTGCCATACAGTCTGACTTCGGTTTGCCGCCTTCGGACTCCGTAGAGCAGGGGCTGGCGCGACTGACCGAGTTCCTGATCGCGGGGCACCAGGCAGGCGAGATCAGCTTGCTGGTGATCGATGATGCGCAGAACCTCAGTGTGGAATCGCTCGAGCTGGTGCGCTTGTTGTGCAATCTGGAAACCGGCCAGGAAAAGCTGTTGCAGATCCTGCTGGTCGGACAGCCCGAGCTGGAGGAAACCCTGGCGACGCCGGAGTTGCGTCAGCTCAAGAGTCGCATCATCAAACACGCTCGGCTGTCGGGTCTGCAAAAGGATGAAGTCACCCGTTACTTCGATTTTCGTGTGAACGCTGCGGGCGCAGAGGGGCGTCTCTCCATCGAACCTGCCGCAGCGGACGTTTTGCACCGCGCCACGCAGGGAAACCTGCGACGCATTCACTTGGTGCTGGACCGTTGTCTGTACGGTTTGGCGAGTACCAGGGCATCTGTGGTGACCGAGCCCCTGGTTCAGCGTGCGGTGGCCGATCTGCCTGCATTGGGGGATGAAGCCGCAGCGATGGCCAAGGTGACTGGTGGCCATCGCGGTCGCAAGGCCTGGGTGCTCGCTGGCCTGCTGGCGGGCACGACAGCAACAGTCGCGTTGGCCAGCTGGGGGTTGGCTACCCAACCCAGCGAGCATGTATCGCCAGCAGCCCCCGTGGTGGCAGCTCCCGCCCCCGAGGTAGTTCGGCCAACGGTGTCGGGCGAGGCCTCAGCATTACCGCCCAATGGCAGCTCTGCGACCGCCTTCGTGGCGACTGCACCGACACCCAAGGCGCAGCCTGCGGCTGCGGTACCTGCTCGCCAAGCCTGTGAAAACCAGCTCAAGGCGGCAGCTGCTGCTGACGAGGTGGTGCATGTTTACCGCCTGCCCGATGGCATGGCCGACAGCCTGAAACCGTCGACTCGCCTGTGCCGCTTCAATGTGGACAAGGAGTCCTGGGTCGCATGGCTGAGTCGCAACAACACGCGCAATATCGAGGCCGCCGAGCAGGTCACGCGCAAGGTGCAGGGCAAGCTCAAGGGCATGGGCCTTCTGGACAAGCGTGAGCCTGACGACGGTTTTTTTGGTTCGAAGACTGGAGAGGCGTTCGCCCGCTTTCAACTGCAGCAGGGTCTGCCGCCGACTGGCAAGCCCGACGAACTGACCTTCTTACTTCTGGAGCATCAGGATGCATCCCCCCGCTGAATCATTGCTAGAGGCCTCGGGCCAGTTGCAGCCCGCAGGCCCTACGGCCGAGGATCGCCTGGCGGTGCTGCGTGACAAGAGTCCTTCCCTGGGCGCTGCATTGGTCAATGCCGGCCTTGTGTCTGCAGTCGCCATCGACTATGTGTTGCAAAAACAGAAGATCGAGAAGGTGCCTATGGGCAACCTTCTGGTGGAGCTGGGTTTCGCAAGTGCCAACGAGGTCGCACGCCAGCTTGCTGGCCAGCGCGGACTGCGCTTTGTCAACGCCGATGAAATGCCGGAGCCCGATACGGCCGTAGCCGGCATCTTTAACCGATCGTTGTGCCTGACTTATGGCTTCCTGCCTGTGCGGGAAAACGACGAGGGCCTGATCGAGGTAGTGCTTGGCGACGCACAGCCTGATACGGTGACCGAACTTGTGCAGCGCAAGCTGGGCAAGGGATGCCATTTTTTCCAAGGTGAATTCGATAGTGTTGCCCAGGCCATCCAGCAGCACTATTACTTCGCAGAGCACCCGCCGGCACGCCTGATAGAGAGCGAGGTCCGCAAGCTTGAAGCCGACGTAGATCGTGCTTACAGCCCCGCCCGTTTGCTGGAACACATGCTCCACCTGGCGGTGCGCGAACGGGCGACGGATATCCATCTGGCGCCCACGGCGCGTAGCCGTTCGGTGCTGCTGCGCGTAGACGGTGTTTTGCGTCCGGTGTTCGCGCTCTCGCCGGCCCTGGACCGCCTGGTGGTCTACGTCAAGCTGCAGGCCGACATGGATGCCAGCGAACAGCGCCTGCCCCAGGACGGTAGCTTTACGGCACAGGTGATGGAGCACAACTTCACCATCCGTGTCTCCACCTTGATCTCTGAATTTGGCGAGCGCATGGTGCTGCGCCTTTTGCCCGAACGCAGCAACCTGGACAAGCTGGCAGACCTCGGTTTTCTGGAGGAGGATGTTGCTGTCATGGCCAAGGCGTTCTCGCGTCCGCACGGCCTCATCCTGATCACGGGCCCTACCGGCTCAGGCAAGAGCACGACGCTGCATGCCGCGCTGCGCATGCAGCCCTTGATTGAGCGCAATGTGCTGACCGTGGAGGACCCGGTGGAGTACCGCGTCCCGGTCGCCTGCCAGACCGAAGTGAACCGCCGTGCGGGCTATGAGTTCGCCAATGCCATGCGGCACTTTCTTCGGCATGACCCCGACATCATCCTGGTGGGCGAAATCCGGGACTCTGAGACTGCTCGTGCTGCGTTGGACGCTTCCTCTACAGGTCACCTGGTGTTGTCGACCTTGCACGTGGGCAGCATTTTTGGGGTGATGCCTCGCCTCAAGCTGCTGGGCGTGGACACGGAAACGATTGCCGAAAACCTGGTGGCAGTGATCAACCAGCGCCTTGTGCGCCGCATTTGTCCACACTGCGCCAAGCCACGTCTTGCGACTGACGATGAGCGCCGCTGGCTGGGGCAGGGCGCTGCGGGCGAAATGCTGCAGGTGTTCCATGGTGCCGGCTGCCATCACTGCCGCGACACGGGGTATCTGGGCCGCCTGCCGGTGTACGAAATGCTGGTGGTCAACCGTGATCTGGCGGACGCCATCGCCTCTGATGCCACGCGGGCCGAAATGCGGCAACGCGCACTGGCAGCGGGCATGCGCCCCATCTTGACGTTGGCGCGACACCGCGTGTTGGCAGGTGAGACCACGATGGAGGAAATCCTCCGCACCGTGGGCGAGGACTGAGCCGCTTTGGCGGAAGCATTGCATGGCCAATCTCAACACTTATTACTACCGCGTACTGCTGCCCCATGGCGGGGTGCGCTCGGGTCTGTTGCGCCTGGCAGTCAAGCGCGACTTATCGGCTCGCATGCGGCTGGAGGCCGACACTGACGGCACGGTGATCAGCCTCTGGCGTTTTCCTGCCTGGCTTGCAGTGGTGGCCGATGCGCTGTTGCATCTGTTCCGAAAGCAAGTGCGTGGCGAAGACCTTGCGGGCTTCCTTCGCGACCTGGGCCTCATGATGCGCGCAGGCGTTCCCGCCCTCGATGCGCTGACCACCCTGGTGGAAGAAAGCCATAGTGTTGGCAACCCTGCCATGGCGTCCGTTGCACGCAACATGCTGGACGACCTGAACGCGGGTGTGGGCATGACCGAAGCTTTCAACCGGCACCCCAATGTGTTCCCTGAGACGGTGCGTAACCTCATCTCCATCGGGGACCAGACAGGTACTCTGGACCGCATGCTGGGCGAAGCCGCGGAGCACGTGGAGCGCATGATCAATATCCGGCGCGATATCAAGACTGCTCTGATCTATCCGGCGTTTGTGTTCGCCTCCATCATTGGCGTCGCCATCTTCTGGATCTACTACGTTGTGCCCAACATGGCGCGCCTGTTCAAGCAGCTGCAGGCGAAACTGCCACCCATCACAGAAGGGCTGGTGGCCTTTGCGAACTTGCTGTCCACCCATCTGCCCTGGGTGCTGCTGGTCACGGTCATCGTGGTGTCGATCGGCGTCATTGCCTTCAGGCGGTCCGAGCGATTCCAGCTTGCAACCTATACCTTCATGCACCGTTTGCCGATTGCTCGTACGTTGCTGGTGTCTTCCGGCATGGCACATATCACCGAGCATCTCTCGATCCTCGTACGTGCGGGGGTAGACATGGTGTCCAGCCTGCGCGTTCTGGGGCGGGCCACCAAGAACCGCTACTACCGCACCCGTCTCATCCATGTGGCGGAATCGGTTTCGCGCGGGGAGTCCGTGTCCTCATCGATGCGGCGCGTAGGCGGTTTTCCCGCCATGGCAGTGCGCATGATTTCAGTGGGGGAAGAGTCCGGTAGCCTGGATCAGCAGCTCTCTCACCTTGCAGCGGACTATCGCAAGCGCCTCGAGGTGTTGGTCAAGTCGCTCGCGGAAATCCTCAAGCCTCTGATCATCCTGGTTGCAGGGGGCTTGTTTCTTTTTCTGATCGTTGCGCTGTTGTTGCCTGTTTACGACCTGGTGCGGCAGTCGGTCACTCAAAGTATGGGAGGCGGCTGATGTCACGTTCTTTGTTGTCACTTCGCGCAGACATTCCAACCCCTGTTTCTGGCATAGGTTTGTTTGAGAGTTTTCACGCTGGTGAGGCCTGCCCGTTCTGCTGGGCAGGAGACTGAATGCGTAAGCCCGTTTTGGTAGGTGCGAGTCTAGGACTGCTGCTGTTGGTCGCGATCGCCGTCGGTGTATGGATAACTGATAAGCATCCCGAGCCAGTTGTCGGTGGAATACCACCTCGCACGACGAGCCCCCGGATCGTGCCGTCAGCCCCAGCGGCTTCCATGGCTCCGGACACAGCACAGAGCATTCCACAGGCAGACCTGGCAAGGCAGGACCGCCGCCGCCGCCTGGCGGAAGTGCGCGCGGAATTCAGGGCGCTGAGTGCTCAAGGGGCGCAGGCATCGCCGCAGAAAATGCGGGCGTTGGTGGATGAATTGGAGGCCTTGTCCGGCCCCAGCTTCGATCCGCGTTATTTCCAGTCGCTGCGGACGATGCTGGACCAGAACGCAAAACTGCAGCAACTCAACGCAGAACTGCAAGTCCTCACCAAAAGCAAGGCCCCCAAGGATGCAGCGCGACAGGAAGCCATCCTCGCCGAAATGCGTGCAATAGGCGAGCGCGTGGCTGCGGAAGCAAAGGCCATGCAGGCCTTCATGCCCAAGCCCACGCCTGAGGTAAAAGCTCCATGAGTTCCAGTGGTTCTTACTCTGGCGCATTGCACAAGCGTGCCACGCAGAGGGGGTTTTCCCTGGTCGAAGGGGCGATCGCGCTCGTGGTAGCGGGGCTAATGACTTGGGCGGCTTTCAGTGGGTACGTGACGGTATCCGAACAACAGGAAATCGAACGTGGCCGAGCCGAGGCAGAGCAATTGCAGTCGATTCTGCGGGCATTTGCGCTGCGCAATGGGCGGCTTCCATGTCCTGCGAGCACGCCTGACGGATATGAGGCGCTGAGCAGTGGAGTGTGTGCATCAGGGGTCCAGCTGGGTTGGTTTCCTTATGTGAGCGTCGGTCTCGAATTGCCCACGGATCGACTGCGTGCCCGCTATTCGATTTTCCGAGAAGCGAACCTCGCCGTGCCTGCGCAAGACGCAGATCTGGCTGTGGAGTTGGAGCGAACGGGTGATTCGCTGGGTGCGCCCACGCATCGGGACATCACCGACTTGATCGTTGCTTTGAACAATGCGTCTACTAAGCCAGTGTCGTCAGCGCGCACGTATCTCACAGGTGACGGCGGTGCGGCGGGAGCCATTGATTGCGCTGCCAATCGTGTAATGGTTGTAGCGTACTGGGTGGTGGTGCCACTTCAGGACAAAGATGGCGACGGGAACCGCCTGGATGCCCCTCACACTCTCACCAGTTTGTGCGCAGCGAGCCCTTCAGCGCCGCTGCGGTTTGCGTCGGATGACGTGGTGATCGCGGAGTCACCTGCGCAGTTGGCAGGGTGGTTGCGCAAGAGCCTGCCTTGACGGCAATCCCCTCCTTCACTTTCATGCTGCCGATGTCTACGACCTGTCTCTCCTTGCCGCTCCGAAGCGCTGCACGCCGCGCAGGCGGATTTGGCCTGCTGCAAGTGATGCTGCTCATCGCAGTAATGTCCGGACTTGCTACGATGGGCTACCTTCAATGGCGCGAACGTTCCGCGTTGGATTCGTCCCGCCAGGAACGTCAGGCCCTGGCACAGGCTGATCAGGCGTTGATTGCCTATGCCACTGTAGCCCGCAGCTTGCCGTGTCCAGACGTTGATCGAGACGGTTTGCAGGATTGCGGTGCACCGGCTACCCAAAAGGGATGGCTGCCAACGGCGACCCTTCGCATGGCAGGCGTTGACCCCGGAGTGGACGTGGGGCAGTTGCGCTACCTCGTTCAGCGCCAAGGTGGTGCCAACGACCTCACGATGCTGACGGACACGTGGACTCCTCTCGAGTACAGCGACGGAGCCGACGGCTTTTTCGCCATGCGCGGAGCTCCTTACCCAGCGGACATCCTCACGTTGACCGACCTGTGCCAAAGGCTTGACACCGGCCGCAGGGCGACGATGTTACCCACCATGGCTCAAGTCAATGCACCGACCCCGCGCGCCATCGCCTATGCGCTGGCCCATCCGGGAAACAACGATGCGGATGGTGACGGTGATCTATTTGACGGCGCCAATTCCAATGCCGCAGCCAATGTCAACCGCATGGAAGACCCGAACCGGCGTTCGCTCCTGGCGGGGTACAACGACATCGTGCTGGAGCGGTCTTACGACAGCCTGCTGTCGGCTTTTCATTGCCGCCCTTTGATCGATTCCATCAACACAGTAGCTCTGGCCCACGATGTGGCCGGAGACGTAGCTGAGATGCGTGCCGACAACATCTCGTCTGCCCGTCGTTCGGTTGCCTTCAGCACTTTGGCGGCCATCATGACGTCTCTGGAGATTGCCCTGGCCGTGGCAGAGGGGGCTTCTGATGCTGGCAACGCCGCCGCAGAGTGGGCCATCTGTGCGGCGTCGCTGGGGTTGGCGGTCAATGCCTGTGCGGCCGCACCCCAGCACACGGTAGCGATTGGGCTGGCGGGGGGCGTCATCATCGCCAACGGTCTTGCCGTGGTTGCCAATGCAGTGGCGGCTGGCATTGCCGGTACAGCTTTGACGCTGGCCGATAGTAGTGCCACGGCTAACGATATATGCCCTCCCATGGATCCGGCGGTGAACAACCTCATGCTGTCCATCGCGCAGCAGGAGGTGACGGATGCCAATGCCGAACTGGCCGCCGCGACTACGGCTGTCAACAACAAGACGGCAGAACTCAATACCGCCATCGCGCAGCGAACTGCCGCCGTCACCAGTCTGACCAGCCTGATTCGAAATGGCCAAGCCAGTTCGCAGATCGACGGATTGCTCAACACCTTGCTGGCTGCTGCCGGTACCTGGGGCAGTACATCGTACGCCAGCGCTGCCGCCGATTCCAAGGTCACGCAGGCTACGCAGCTGCGTGATCGCTGGGCGGCCGAGGTCGCCAAGTACAACGCAATGCTGGCAGACATACCGGGCACTCTCGCCCGATTGAATAGCGAGATTGCTGCACTGGACTTGCTCATTGCCACCAATCCGCCCAACAAGACAGACCTTCAGAATGAGCGTGACGGCAAGGATGCGGAGCGCAAATTGGCTGGTGATGTAGCCGGCCTGACGGCCGTGCGAGACAAAGCTGTGGCTGAACTGGCCAGCGCACAGACGGCACTGGACAACGCCGTTGCTGCGCAAACGGCTGCCAGCGCTGCCTATTCCACGGCGCAGACGAGCTACCAAAGTGCCATTTCAAACTTTGTCAACGGCACGGCCCGCTACAACATCTACAACAGCAGCGGGGCCGTGGTTGCCTATGGATGCACGACCGCCTGTCAGGCTGGCGACGTCAATATCAACAGCGTGGGCCAACTGGGCTCCGCGCTGGTCGACCTTTTTGGACTGGGCGCGATGACCAGCCCGAGCACCGACGCCAAGTACCTTAAACCCGTCAAGCTGCAAAAAGAGCTGGATGCTTTGAATCAACGTCTGGCGGCAGCGCAAGATCGCAAGGCCACGGCCGATGCCCGGTTGCTGGAGGCGCAAAACCGTGTCAATAACCCGCCGCCCTGCAACGCCACGGGCTCGGCCGTAGTGCCCATGACACCCGAGCAAGCCGAGTCCATCTTGGCGGATGTAGATCGCAAGGGAGGGACGCGATGATGTTCATGAGAGCGGACGCGCAATTACCTTCGCGCCTGCGCCAGACAGGGTTGTCACTGGTGGAGCTGGGCGTTGCCATGGCAATCGTCGGGGTGATTGGCATCATCACGTGGCGATGGGTGGCCGACACGCGTGCTCCTATGGATCGCACTGCCATCATGGGGCAGCTGACTGAAGCCCAAGCAGCGGTGGAAGGCTTTGTGCTCGCCAATCATCGGCTGCCCTGCGCCGCATCCGGCACCAATGGCACAGAAGACTGTGGCAACACCAGCGCTGCTGCGGTCCTGCTGCCGTGGCGCACTCTGGGGTTACCCAGTCGCTTGGGTCAGTTGCACTATGGCGTCAATCGCGGTGCTTCGCTGGATCTCGCCAGTGCGCCGACGGCCTCCGCTTCCCCTGATCTCAACATCAATTACACCCCCGCTATTCCGGTGCTGGCTTTGTCAACCGATGCGGGCGTCAACGCTGCTGCAGCCGCGTTGACGGGCACCATCACGGCAGCAAATGGCAGGCGCGCCGTTATCAATGGCCTTGACTGGTGCCGTGTGGTGCGCCGTCTTGCGGCCAATCCCACGGCGGCGGGTGTCCTCACTGCGGGCAATCTCACCGCAAGTATTCCGGTCGCGTTTGTGATCGCGCACCCGGGGGTGAATGGCGTGTTTGAGGGCAGCAATGTGCCGGGAGGTGCAGCGGGGTTCAGATTCGACATGCCCGGACGCGCGCAGGACAGCAATTTCGATGATCTGTCCGTGGCTGTTGGCGCGGGCGACCTTGCGTCCCGCATTGGGTGCGTGTCGCGTCTGGGGGCTATGCAGGCTGCCGCGCAGGGGGCCTACACCGCTTATGACAACGTGCGAGTGGTGCAGGAATACTGGTCTTTGCGAGTGTTCGATATTGAGCAGGCACAGTCAGCCCTGGAGGCCGCACAAACGGGCGTCATCATGGCGACCATGAACGCTGCTCTCGCTGCTGGCAGCGCGGCACTGGCCATCGCTTCCGCTGCCAACACCGAAGGGATCACGATTTTCGGGCTGGTTTTGTCCGTGGCCAATGTAGCAGCTGCAGCTGTTGAGTTGGGTTTTGCGGCGGACGATCTCCGTGAGGCCGAGAAGGCGCTGCAAGACTCCAAAGACAAGGAACTCGCGTCGCGGGCTTATGTGATCGAGGTGTTTGAAACTTTTACCCAAGCGCTGACGGCGGCGAACCGGCTGGATGAGAAAGGGCTTAACCCATGAGACACCGCATGCTGGGTTTCACACTGGTCGAGCTGTCGCTGGTGTTGTTGGCTCTGGGTCTGATATTGCCTGGTGCAGTCATCTTCTGGCAGTTGTCTGAGCGGCATCGCGTGGCGGCTGTGCAAATGGACGCGCAACAGCAGTCGCGCCAGGCACTGCTGGGTTATCTGCATTCTCATTACAGGTTGCCATGCCCGGCTGCGGATGCTAATGGCGTGGAGTCCTGCACGGATGGGGCAGCGATTCGCCAGGTGGGCTATCTCCCTTGGCGTACGTTGAACCTTCCGCGCCCTGAGGCGGGACGTTTGCGGTACGGCGTATACCGCGAGCCTTCAGGCGCTACGATGGCTGCAGCTCCTTCGGACCGGGACCTTGCGGTGGCTCGCGACCGGATGAACCCGCTGCGTGTACGCACCCCATCTCCCAAACCCCAGAACCACACAGCGGCCCCCAACCCAAACGCGCCTCCCATTCCGGAAGTGCTGTCCAGCTTGAACAGCGTGTTGGGAGTTACCCAGTCTGGCAACGATGCGGCACCACTGAACCCAGCCTGCGATGCTGCCGGTGACCCGGCCTGTCCATTGGGTGTAGTCAATGCGGTCAATCTCATTGACATTTGCCTGGCGCTGAACACCGCCAGCGATGCTTTGGTGGCTCCTTCTGGCCGGTTGGCCACCCAGGTTGGAGCAACCCGGCGCACCGCCGCTTTCGTGATCGCCGCGCCAGGTCTGTTGGACGCCCAAGGCAATGGCCAGGCGTTTGATGGCGCCAATGCCACTGCATCCAACGCTGACCCCACTTTCGCTTCGCCCAGTCAGGCTGTAACCGAACAGTACGATGACATCGTGCTGGCCGCGAGTCATACCGAGCTGTTTGCAGAGTTGCAATGTGGGGCAGCGTTGTCCGCCATTTCACACGCTCATTTCAACGTAGCCACGGGAGCTTTTGTGATGGAGCGTGCCATGTACGACTACCGTGATCAACTCTACATCGCTGTGGTACTGGCTCGTGCTGATGTTGCCGCGGCGGCGGCCGGAGCGCTTTCTGCAGCTGCTGGGTCGTTAGATGCCGCGAAGGAGATGGTGTCCGCCGTGGCAGATACCACCATGTCTGTGGGCGCTCGTGCGTTTCAGATAGCACTGGCGGCTGTGGGCATCGGATTGGCCGTGGCCAGCGATATTGCGGCTGCGGCCGCTGTGGTGGATGCTGCGCTTTCTCTTGCAGAAGCTGAGGATGTTTTTGATGGCTTCGCGACACGCACGACGGCAATGACCGAATTGTCACGAGACATTAATACCAACGCGTTGAGGGCTGACGCCATTGGCCACTGATGAATTTGATGACCGACGTTTACTGAGTGACGCACCATGACCCCATTTCACATTCACCCTCACGGCGCTGCCTCGCGTCGACAACGTGGTTTTTCGCTTCTCGAGCTGAGCGTCGTTCTGATCGTGATCGGCTTGTTGCTGGGTGCCGTTGCTGTTGGTCGTGATTTGCAGCGTTCTGCCGCCAATCAGCGGCTTTCCACCGACTTCATCCAGGGCTGGCAACTCGCTTATGAAGGTTTCTTCAACGGTGTGGGTTACCCACCCGGTGACAACCCGACCGCGCCCACAGGGCAGGTCAATGGAAACGCTGCCACGCCTGGTACAGAGCTGTGTGGTGCGGACATGATCAATGCATTTCTGGCCGCCGGTATTCGCCTGCCCACGGGCCGTACCGAGGGCCAGCAGGACCGCTATGTGTATCTGGACAGCAATGGGAACCCGCAGGAAGTGCGGGTGTGTTTTCAAAGCCGTGACTGGGCTGAGCCTGGCGCCACAGGGGGCGTGTTTGTATCTCGCAAGCGCAACATCATGGTGGTCCGTGGTGTGACGTTTTCCTTGGCGGCTGCGTTGGACCAGCAGATCGACGGACGCAGTGACGCGCGTTTTGGGCGCTGGCGCGATATCTCCTTCGCCAACTCCATCGCTGAACTCAATGGCCAAGCCTGGCCCATTGATGACCGGATGGCATTTGGGTCCACCACAGTGACTTCGCTGGATGAATCGCAGGTGGCCATCACCACGGCGCTTTTTCAGATGATGCGCTGATTTCCGTGCGCGAGCCGCGAACGCTTGGCGCGGTGGCGGTAGCGTGGGGCAGGGGTACTTGGCGTGTCGTCGCTTTGAACGATTAAACCCTCGGTCCTCAAGCTTCTGCCAGCTGAAACCGCTGGTCAAAGTTCATCTTGCCCAGCACGCGCAGCGCCGCGTTGCGGGTGGCGTTGTCCACCTTGCTGATGTCCAGGCTGTAGCGCTTGGCGGTGGACACTACGTCCACACATTTGTGGCCCCATTGCACCGCGACCAGCAGGGCGGGGCGCTGGCCAGCCTCGGCACCTACCGACACGCCGCGCTGCTCGGGCCGCAGCATGAATTCGAGGTGGGGGGTGCGCACCAGGGTGAGGCGGTCGGCCCCTCGGGGGCCCAGGGCGAACGAGATAACCCAGTCGTCTTCGTCTTCCACCGTCACAAACGGAACATGCTGGGGTGCGGCCATGGTGCTGGGCGTTGGGGTTGTAGGG
>NZ_JBWKYJ010000037.1:0-43409 GCF_059423685.1 Acidovorax sp. GW460-11-11-14-LB4
CCCCCGCCATCCCCGCCGCCGTCACTGCCTGCATCCGAACTCTCGGCACCGCCAAAGTCGCCCGAGCTGCCGCTGTAGCTGCCGTCCGAAAAACTGGTGCCGCAGTAGCTGTCGCCGCCGCTGCCGCCCGCGTCGCTCTTGCGGGCAATGTCGGAGCAGTCAGGCACGTAGCTGAAGCCTCCGGCAATCGCGAACTTGGCGTCCAGTGCAAACAGCAGGGGCAGGCGGCTGGGCGCCTTGGGGTCGATGGATTCTTCCTTGCACACCCAGTACCAGCAGCGGCGCAGTCCGTCGTTGTGGCGCGCCTTGTGGCCCAGCGCCTCGGCGGGTGTGTGGTGCAAAAAGAAACCCAGTGCGTTCTGGCACCACAGTTTGTACGCCTGCGTGTGCAGGATGAATTCGTGCCACAGCGCATCAACCGCCTTGGAAGGCATGGCCACAAACTGCTGGTTGCTGCGCAGGCAGGCCATGAAGAACTGGCGAAGGCCGCGTTCCACCAGCTCACAGTCGCGGGTGCTCAGGTGGGGGTAGGTTTCGCGCAGCTTGCGCTGCAGAAAGCGGGGCAGGGGAGCCTCGCGGATGTAGCGCTGGCGCACTGCGTTGGTCCACTGGATCACCAGCGCCGTGAATATCACGGTGGCAATGAAGTACAGAACCCAGGGCCAGCGCAGGCGCCAGGCGCCTGCAAAGATCCCGAGGATGGCTGCCACCCACACCCCAATGGCCAGCAGCATGACCTTGCCGCCCCAGCGCAGCAGAACGTTTTCAATGCGTGTCATCGTCCCTCCTTCTTTTTGTTGTTGTGTATGGCGATTTCACGGCGGTCATGTGACTGATTTGTGACGAATCGCAGGGTGTCGTCAAAAGGTCACAGGCGCCGTGTTATGCGCTTTCACAGGGAGGCGAGCCAATGGCGGGAGGGGCGCCGCCGGTCTATGACGCCGGGCGCCGCCCCAACGGCGTCAGCGGCGCTTGCTGCCGCCGCCAAAGATGCCGCCGAGCACGCCCCGCAAAATCTCCTTGCCGATCGTGGTGCCCATGGTGCGCACGGCGGACTTGGCCATGGTCTGCGCCAGGCCGTCACGTTTGCCGCCGCGCGGCCCGGTGCTGCCAAACAGCACGTCGTTCAGCCCGCCCAGCAGGCCGCCGCCTTCTTCGGCGGGCGCACCGGTGGCCACCTTGCCGTTGCCTCCGCCCGCTGCGTTACCCGCCTGCCCGCCGGCTTCGGCGGCGCGGCCCTTGAGTTTTTCGTAGGCCGACTCGCGGTCCACCACCTTTTCATACACACCCGCGACCAGAGAACTGGCCATCAGGGCCTGGCGCTGCTGCGGGGTGATGGGGCCCAACTGGCTGCCGGGAGGCAATACAAACACGCGCTCGGTCACGCTGGGGCGGCCCTTGGCGTCCAGAAAGCTCACCAGCGCCTCGCCCACGGCCAGCTCGGTGATGGCGGTTTCGATGTCCAGGCCCGGCTTTTGCCGCATGGTGGTGGCCGTGGCCTTCACGGCCTTTTGGTCACGCGGGGTGAAGGCGCGCAGCGCGTGCTGCACGCGGTTGCCCAGCTGGGCCAGCACGCTGTCGGGGATGTCCAGAGGGTTCTGCGTGACGAAATACACGCCCACGCCCTTGGAGCGCACCAGTCGCACCACCAGCTCGATGCGCTCGATGAGCACCTTGGGCGCCTCGTTGAACAGCAGGTGGGCCTCGTCGAAGAAGAACACCAGCTTGGGCTGCTCTGGGTCGCCGATCTCAGGCAGCTGCTCGAACAGCTCGGACAGCATCCACAAGAGGAAGGTGGCATACAGGCGCGGCGAGTTCATGAGCTTGTCGGCCGCCAGGATATTGACCACGCCGTGGCCGTCCACCGTCTGCATGAAATCCTGGATGTTGAGCATGGGCTCGCCAAAGAACTGCGTGCCGCCCTGCTGCTCGATCTGCAGCAGGCCGCGCTGGATGGCGCCCACGCTGGCGGCACTCACGTTGCCGTACTCGGTGGTGAAGTCCTTGGCGTTGTCGCCCACATATTGCAGCATGGCGCGCAGGTCCTTCAGGTCCAGCAGCAGCATGCCGTTGTCGTCGGCAATCTTGAAGACCAGGTTGAGTACGCCCAGCTGTGTTTCGTTCAGGTTGAGCATGCGGCCCAGCAGCAGCGGGCCCATGTCCGACACAGTGGCGCGCACCGGGTGGCCCTGTTCGCCAAACACATCCCACAGCGTGGTGGGACAGGCCAGGGGCGTGGGCAGGTCCAGGCCCCGCTCCTTGAGTACGCCGGCCAGCTTGTCGCCAATCTTGCCGGGCTGGCTGGCGCCCGTGAGATCGCCCTTCACATCGGCCATGAATACTGGCACGCCGATGCGCGAGAAGTTCTCAGCCAGGGTCTGCAGGGTGACGGTCTTGCCCGTGCCGGTGGCGCCGGTGATGAGCCCGTGGCGGTTGGCCAGGCCGGGAAGCAGGTGGCATTCAATCGTGTCGTGCTTGGCAATCAGCAGGGGTTCGGCCATTTCGGGTTTCCTCGGGGGTACGGGTTCGGCAAAAAGTAAAATCCACCGACTAGATTAAATCAATACAAAAGGACTTCTCGTGGCAGGACACAGTAAATGGGCGAATATCCAGCACCGCAAAGGGCGCCAGGATGAAAAACGCGGCAAGATCTGGACCCGCATCATTCGTGAAATCACTGTGGCCGCCCGTGCCGGTGGCGGCGACCTGTCAGCCAACCCCCGCCTGCGCCTGGCGGTGGACAAGGCCAAGGCGGCCAACATGCCCGCCGACCGCATCAAGTACAACATCGACAAGGCCACGGGCAACGCCGAAGGCCTGACCTACGAAGAAATCCGCTACGAAGGCTATGGCATTGGCGGCGCAGCCATCATGATCGACACCATGACCGACAACCGCGTGCGCACCGTGGCCGAAGTGCGCCATGCGTTCAGCAAACACGGTGGCAACATGGGCACCGAAGGCTCGGTGGTGTTCCAGTTCAAGCACTGCGGCCAGCTGATTTTTGCCCCCGGCACCAGCGAAGACAAGGTGATGGAAGTGGCGCTGGAGGCAGGCGCTGACGACGTGGTGACCGACGAAGACGGCGCGGTGGAGGTGCTGACCGCCCCAGCCGACTTTGAAGCGGTAAAGAACGCGCTGGAGGCCGCAGGCCTGACGGCCGAGGTGGCGGGCGTGACCATGCGGCCCGAAAACACCATCGAACTGACCGGCGAAGATGCCGCCAAGATGCAGAAGCTGCTGGATGTGCTGGAAGACCTGGACGACACGCAAGAGGTCTACCACAACGCGGCGCTGTGACTTTGCATCCGTTGATCACCGCTTTTTTCTTGCCCTGACCTGTTTTCCGACTGATATTCCCCCGAATCCCGCCCAGCAGCGCAGCGCTGTGGGCCGGATTCACAAAAGGTTCCTATGAAAGTACTTGTGATTGGTGGCGGCGGCCGTGAACACGCGATGGCGTGGAAACTGAGCCAGTCCCCCAAGGTGACCAAGGTGTTTGTGGCACCCGGCAACGGTGGCACGGCCCTGAACCCCAAGCTCGAAAACGTGGCGATCTCCGACGTGCGCGAACTGCGCACCTGGGCCCAGGCCGAGAAGATCGCGCTGACGGTGGTGGGCCCCGAGGCGCCCCTGGCCGCTGGTGTGGTCGATGAGTTCCGCGCCAACGGCCTGCGCATCTTCGGCCCCACCAAGGCGGCAGCACAGCTCGAAAGCTCCAAGGCCTTCTCTAAGGCCTTCATGCGCCGCCATGGCATCCCCACGGCCGACTACGACACCTTCACCGACCCGGTCGCCGCCCACGCGTTTGTGGACCGGCTGGGTGCACCCATCGTCATCAAGGCCGACGGCCTGGCAGCGGGCAAGGGCGTGGTCGTGGCCATGACGCTGCAGGAAGCCCACGACGCCGTGGACTTCATGCTGGTGGACAACAAGTACGGTGTGACGCACAACGAAGGCGGCGCGCGCGTGGTGATCGAGGAATTCCTCGAAGGCGAGGAAGCCAGTTTCATCGTGCTGTGCGACGGCAAGAACGTGTTGGCCCTGGCGACCAGCCAGGACCACAAGCGCCTCAAAGACGGCGACGAAGGCCCCAACACCGGCGGCATGGGTGCCTACTCGCCCGCGCCCGTGGTCACGGCCGATGTGCATGCCCGCGCCATGCGCGAGATCATCCTGCCCACGATCCGTGGCATGGAAAAGGACGGCATTCCCTACACCGGCTTCCTGTATGCCGGCCTGATGATCGACGCCAAGGGCCAGCCCAAGACGCTCGAATTCAACTGCCGCATGGGCGACCCCGAGACGCAACCCATCCTCATGCGCCTGAAAAGCGACTTCAGCGACGTGATGGCTGCTGCCGCTGACGGCAAACTCGACCAGATGGAACTGCAATGGGACCGCCGCACCGCACTGGGTGTGGTCATGGCCGCCCATGGCTACCCGGAGAACCCGCGCAAGGGTGACCCCATCACCGGCCTGCCAGCCGAGGCGGACGATGCCGTGGTGTTCCATGCGGGCACGCAGCTGAAGGATGGTGTGGTCAGCGTGACCGGTGGCCGGGTGTTGTGTGTGACGGTGCTGGCCGACAGCGTCAAGCAGGCGCAGCAACGTGCGTATGACGTGGCACGCGGCATCCAGTTTGATGGCGCGCAGTACCGCCGCGATATTGGCTTCCGTGCCCTGAAGAGCTGATGGCAGACGCTCAGACCTTGAACCCTGCCGACACGGTGGCCCGCGTGCGCGGCTACCTGGTGGGCCTTCAGGCCCGCATCACCGATGCGCTGGAAGCCGTGGAAGCCGCTGAAGGCGAGGGCGGCGCACGCTTTCTGGCCGATGCCTGGAGCAAGCCACCCGGCGAGCCGCTGCAGGGTGACGGCATCACCAAGATCATGGAGGGCGGCCGCGTGTTCGAGCGCGCGGGTTGCGGCTTCAGTCATGTGCGCGGCCCGCAGCTGCCACCTTCGGCCACGCAGCACCGGCCCGAGCTGGCGGGTGCGCCGTTCGAGGCCATGGGCGTGTCGCTGGTGTTCCACCCGCGCAACCCGTATGTGCCCACGGTGCACATGAACGTGCGCATGATCGCCGCCGGCCACCCCGGTCAGGCGCCCACCTGCTGGTTTGGCGGCGGCATGGACCTCACGCCTTACTACGGGTTTGAAGAGGATGCGGTGCACTTTCACCGCACCTGCCGCGATGCGCTCAGCGCCTTTGGCGACGACAAGTACCGCCGCTTCAAGCAATGGTGCGACGAGTACTTTTATCTCAAGCATCGCAGCGAGCAGCGCGGCGTGGGCGGCGTGTTCTATGACGATTTCTCGGAGCTGGGCTTTGAACAAAGCCTGGCGATGACGCAGTCGGTGGGCGACGCCTTTCTGGGCGCCTACCTGCCCATCGTGGAAAAGCGCCAGAACACGCCCTTTGGCGAGCGCGAACGCGACTTCCAGCTTTATCGCCGGGGCCGCTATGTCGAGTTCAACCTGGTGTGGGATCGGGGTACACACTTTGGCCTGCAGTCGGGCGGGCGAACTGAGTCCATTTTGCTGTCCATGCCGCCGCTTGTGTCGTGGTCTTACCAGCGCTCTGACCCAGCCGATTCGGCCGAAGCCGACCTCACGCAGCGTTTTCTGGTGCGGCGCGACTGGCTGGCTGGCGAGTCCGCTGCAGCGGTGTAAAAGCCTTGAAAAGCGCAAAAGCTATAATTTCAATAGCTGCCCGCGCTTTTCACACCAGCGCAAGAGGCCAAAAGCACCTCAAACTCACGCAGTGCCACCGCGCAACAGCTGCGCAACACCCAAGGCGCAGCCCTACTGGTTGCGCGCTGCGTTGCACGCTATATTGATTCCATTTCCTCTCTAATCACCGCCTGATGACCACCTCCACCAAATCGGAAACCGCTGCCAAAAAAGACGTCACCAAACTCCAGCGCGCCATCGTTGATGGCCTGGAAGACGTCAAGGCGCAAGACATCCAGGTCTTCAACACCGAGCATCTCTCGCCGCTGTTTGAACGGGTGATCGTGGCATCGGGCACCTCCAACCGCCAGACCAAGGCCCTGGCCGCCAGCGTACGCGACGCGGTCAAGGAAGCTGGGTTCTCCAAGCCCCGCATCGAAGGCGAAGACAACGGCGAATGGATCATCGTGGACTGTGGCGCGGCTGTGGCGCACATCATGCAACCGGCCATCCGCCAGTACTACCGCCTGGAAGAGCTGTGGGGCGACACCCCCGTGCGTCTGAAGCTTGGCGCAGCCAAGCCGGTGTCCAGCGCGGCCACGGAGTTGGCCGAGAAGAAGTCGGCTCAGAAGGCGGCCAAGTCTGACGCCAAGGCGGCAGGCAAGGCGCCCGCCAAGAAGGCGGCGGCCCCCATCGTAGCCGCCCGTTCGGGCAAGGCCACCGTCAAGGCGGTCGCCAAGAACGCTGCGAAGACTGCTGCCAAAACAGCCCCCAAGCCCGCTGCAAAAACTGCCGCCAAGGCTGCACCTGCCAAATCGGCTGCCAAGACAAGCACCGCCAAGCCAGCCAGCAAGACCACTGGCGCAGTTGCCACCAAGAAGCCCGCAGCCACCAAGGCTCCTGTCAAGACGGTGGTGGTCAAGCCCGGTGGCGCCAAGAAGCCTGCGGCCAAGAAGTCGCCAGCTGCCAAGTCCCCTGCGCGCGCAGCTGCCAAGCCAGCCTCCGCATCGGGCTCCAAGCCCGCGGCCAAGAAGGCACCTGCTCGCAGCAAGGGCTGATCCGTTTCAGCTGCCGCGCGCTCCATCGCTTGCGCGCGGCAGCGGTGACTCCCTCACGCATCCAGGTTGAACCATGAAGCTGCTGATAGTGGCGGTCGGTCAGCGGGTGCCCGACTGGGCGCAGACCGCGTACGACGATTACGCCAAACGTTTTCCACCTGAACTCAAGGTCGAGCTCAAGGCCGTCAAGACCGAGCCGCGCGGCTCCAAGACGCTGGAGACGCTCTATGCCGCCGAGCGCGAGCGCATCGAAGCCGCCATTCCGCGTGGCACGCGCGTGGTGGCACTGGACGAGCGCGGTACCAACCTCACCACCAAGGCCCTGGCCGAACGGCTCAAGGGCTGGCAACTGGGCGGTGACGACGTGGCATTGGTCATCGGTGGCCCCGACGGGCTGGACCCGGCCTTTCGCCAGGGTGCGCACGAGCGTATCCGCCTCTCGGACCTGACTTTGCCGCACGCCATGGTGCGGGTGCTGCTCATCGAGCAGCTGTACCGCGCCTGGTCGGTGAACGCCGGGCATCCTTACCATCGTGAATGAAGCAGACCCTTTGTGATGATGGTCTGTGCTACTCCTGTTTTCATAGCTGCTGGCGCGTGATGAATAAGCGTATGGGATGTCCTGCATCACTCCCCGCGGTCTGTGATAGCGCGGCCTCGGGCAGTCCGCTGCGTTGCTTTTCTTGCCAATAGCCCGGCTATTGGCTGCAAAAAGACGCCTTGCGGCCTATCCCGATCCGCACTACCACCGACTTGCGAGGGTGATGCAGGACATCCCTAGCCGATTTTTATTCAAAATCCGTTCATGCCCGACTTCATCTACCTCGCCTCCCAGAGCCCGCGCCGCCGCCAGTTGCTTGAACAGTTGGGCGTGCGCCACGAACTGCTGCTGCCCAACGTGGATGGCGACGAGCCCGAAGACGCTGAAGCCATCGAGGTGGTGCTGCCCGGCGAAGCGCCCACAGCGTACGTGGAGCGCGTGACGGCCCTCAAGCTCGACGCGGCCGTGGCCCGGCGTGCACGGCGCCAGTTACCGGATGCGCCCATCCTGTGTTCCGACACCACCGTGGCCCTGGGCCGTACCATCTATGGCAAGCCCGACGATGCCGCGCATGCGGCACGCATGCTGGCTGAACTGGCAGGGCACGAGCACCGCGTGCTCACCGCCGTGGCTCTGCAGGTAGGCACCAAACGGCTGACGGCCCTGTCGGTATCGCGCGTCACTTTCGCGCCCATGGCACCTGTGCAAATCGAGGCGTATGTGGCTACGGGCGAGCCGCTGGGCAAGGCAGGCGCCTACGGCATCCAGGGCCGGGCGGCGGCGTATGTGGAGCACCTGGCGGGCAGCTATTCGGGCATCATGGGGCTGCCGATGTACGAGACCGCGCAGCTGCTGCGCGCAGCGGGCTTTGCGATCTGAGCGACGCCAACCAAAGACAACAACAACGCCATGCAACAAGACATCCTGATCAATTGGTCCCCCCAGGAAACCCGGGTGGCCGTGGTGGAGCACGGCGCCGTGCAGGAGCTGCACATCGAGCGCACGCTGGAGCGGGGCCTGGTGGGCAACGTCTACCTGGGCAAGGTCTCGCGCGTGCTGCCGGGCATGCAGTCGGCCTTCATCGACATCGGGCTGGAGCGTGCGGCCTTTTTGCATGTGGCCGATGTGTGGCAGCGCCAGCCCGATGGCGAGCCGCCCGCGTTCGCCCGCAAGACCGAACCCCAGGTGCCCATCGAGAAGCAGGTGTTCGAGGGCCAGGCGCTCATGGTGCAGGTCATCAAGGACCCGATTGGCACCAAGGGCGCGCGGTTGTCCACGCAGATCAGCATTGCCGGTCGCCTGCTGGTGTTTTTGCCGCAGGACGACCATGTGGGCGTGTCGCAGAAGATCCCGCCCGCCGAGCGCGATGCGCTGCGCGCGCGGCTGCAGGCGCTTGTGGGCGACAAATCCACGGGCGGTGGCGGCGGCTTCATCCTGCGCACCAACGGCGAAGATTCCACCGATGCCGAGCTGGCCGAAGACATCGCCTACCTGCGCAAGACCTGGGCGCGCATCAAGGAGGCATCGCTCAAGCTGCCCGCGATGTCGCTCTTGCACCAGGACCTGGACCTGCTGCAGCGCGTGCTGCGCGATCTGGTGGGCGACCACACGCAGACCATCCGCCTGGATTCGATGGAGCAGTTCCAGCGCCTGCGCGCGTTCGGGCAGGAGTTCATGCCCGCAGCCGCTGGCAAGCTGCAGCACTACAAGGGTGAGCGGCCGATTTTTGACCTGTACTCCATCGATGAGGAAGTGGCCAAGGCGCTGGGCCGCCGCGTCGATTTGAAATCGGGCGGCTACCTCATCGTGGACCAGACCGAGGCGCTCACCACCATTGACGTGAACACCGGCGGCTACGTGGGTGCGCGTAATTTTGACGACACCATCTTCAAGACCAACCTGGAGGCCGCGCAAGCCATTGCGCGTCAGCTGCGTCTGCGCAACCTGGGCGGCATCATCATCGTGGACTTCATCGACATGGTGCGGGACGACCACCAGCAGGCCGTGCTGTCGGAGTTCAAAAAGCAGCTGGCCCGCGACAGGGTCAAGACCATGTCATCTGGCACCTTCTCGCAACTGGGTCTGGTGGAGATGACGCGCAAGCGCACCCGCGAATCACTGGCACACATGCTGTGCGAGCCCTGCGAGGTGTGCCAGGGCAAGGGCAGCGTCAAAACCGCGCGCAGCGTGTGCTACGACATCCTGCGCGAGATCCTGCGCGAAGCCCGCCAATTCAACCCGCGCGAGTTCCGCGTGGTGGCGTCCGCGCGGGTGGTGGAGCTGTTCCTGGACGAAGAAAGCCAGCACCTGGCCGGCCTCTCTGACTTCATCAAAAAGCCCATCTCGCTGCAGGCCGAAAGCGCGATGGGGCAGGAGCAGTACGACATCGTGCTGCTGTAGCGGCACTCTTGATCGACTGAGGGCGTCAGGCCTCGATTTGCATCGCAGGGCGCGCCTGCACCCGCGCCAGCCAGGCCTGCACATGCGGGTGTGCATTGACGGGTGCACCCAGGTACACGCTGTAGCCCAGCACCGAGCCCACCACCAGATCCACTAGCGAATAGTCCGCGCCCAGCATCCAGGGCTGGGCGGCCAGGCGGGCATCCAGCAGGGTGAGCAGGTCGTTCAGCCCCGCTGTGGCTGCCTGTGCATGGGCAGGGCTGCGCAGCGCCTCTTCGCCCTGCGTGGCCAACTGCAGGCGCACCAGCACCGTGCCATAGGTCACGTACGCCCAGGTGCACCACGACAGCGCCTGCAGCGCCTCGGGCGTGCCGGCGGCAGGCCACAGGCCACGCTCGATGCCGTAGCGGTGGCCCAGCCACAGGTGGATGGCCAGGGCCTCGAACATGGGCGCACCGTCCACCGCCAGCGTGGGGACCTTGCCGTTGGGGTTCAGGGCGAGATATTCGGGGCGGCGCTGCTCGCCGGTGCGGATGTCGATCTTCACGCGCTCGTGGGGCACGCCCAGCTCGGTGAGTGCGCAGGCAATCGGGGTGGCGCTGGACATGGGGTGCCAGTAAAGGACGATGGACATGGAAAACTCCTTGGTCGTGGTGGAAGAAAAAGTGGAGTCACTGTAAGAACCATTGCGGACAATTTCAGTCCTCGATTCAACGTACAGTGGCGGCATGCTCAGTTCTTCCACACGCCTGTTGCGCCTGCTGTCCCTGCTGCAAACCCGCAGCCACTGGATGGGCCCCGAGCTGGCCGAGCGGCTGGAAGTGCATCCGCGCACGCTGCGGCGCGACATCGATCGCCTGCGCCAGCTGGGCTACCCGGTGCAGGCCAGCAGTGGCGTGGCGGGCGGCTATGCCTTTCGCGCGGGGCAGGCGTTGCCCCCGTTGCTGCTCGACGATGAAGAAGCCCTGGCCGTATCGATTGCGCTGCGCACCGCCACTGCGGGTGCCGTGGGCGGCATTGAAGAGCCCGCCTTGCGCGCCTTGGTGAAACTGGAGCAGGCCATGCCTCTGCGGCTGCGTGAGCAGGTGGACGCGTTGCGCTCCACCATCCTGCCGCTGGACCGCACCGGGCCGGTGGTGGAGGCCTCGCTGTTGGCCACGCTGGCATCTGCATGTCGAGACCAGTTGCGGCTTGACTTCTCGTACGAAGACGGCAAGGGGCGCGCTACCCAGCGCTCGGTGGAGCCACAGGGCGTGGTGCACACCGGCATGCGCTGGTACCTGGTGGCGTGGGACTGCGACCGTGGCGACTGGCGCACCTTTCGCATCGACCGCATGGTGGGCGAGCCGCAGGTGGGCGCGCATTTCGCGCCCCGGACGTCGCCCGACGGGGGGGATTTGAAGGGCTACGTGTCGCGCTCCATCTCTGCGCCGCACCATGCCGAACAGGCGAGGGTGGTGCTGCACGTGCCCTACGCTGTCATGTCGCGCCGCATCCCGCAGTCTGCTGGTGTGGTGTCCAGCCTGGACCAGGGCCAGCGTTGCCAGCTGGAATGCGCGGCCAATGACTCGCTGGTGTACTGGCTGATGGCGCTCGACGTCGAGTTCGAGCTGCTGGCACCCGCGTCGCTCAAAGAGCGGCTGCGGGTGGCGGGGGAACGGGCGCTGCGGTGCGCGCTGTGAAGGCCCGTTGCTTGTCCGTGGAGGACGGGGTTACAGGGTTTTGGTCAGCGTGACGATCACGCGCGACTTGTTGACATGGCCGAAGAAGGCCTTCTTGTTGGCGCCGACCACGGCCGCGCCGAGGGACAGGCCACCGCCGAAGTCGTAGGCACCGCCCACGCTGTAGTCCATGTAGTTGGGCACGCCCAGGTCCTTGATGTCGCTGGCAAAACGCGTGAAGCCCACCGAGGCCTTCACGGTGACGCTGGGCGCCACTTCCTGCGCAAAGCCGAAGTTCAGGTAGCCCGTGTTGCGGCCCTTCAGGCCCGAGCCGGACTTGGCACCGGCAAAGCCGAAGTAGTCCTTGGAGATGGTGTGCGAGTACTTGGCGGTGAAGGGGCCCATGGTGGCCGCGCCGTACAGCTCGGTGGTGTTGCCGTTGCTGTTGCCGGGGTAGATGTAGGTCAGGGCGCCCACGTCCAGGTCGGCGCCGCCAGCCTTGAACTTGTAGCCGCCGTACAGGTCGGATTCCAGCGAGTTGTTGGCCAGCCAGTCCACGCTGGAGTTCCAGTTGCCCACGTACCAGCCGGTGTCGCCGAAGGCGTAGTCAAAACCGCCTTGCAGGGCGGGCTTGACGGCCTTGGCCTTGGTGGCGTCCTGGTCCTGGCCACGGAACTTGTAGTTGGTGGTCAGGCTGACGTTGCCGGTGAGCTGGGCACTGGCCAGCATGGGAAGGGCTGCCAGCAGGGCGACGGCGAGTACTTTGGAAAAGGCGGGATTCATGGCAACAATTGTTGAGAAAAAGACAAGAGCGCAAGCGTAGAAAAGCCTGCGTATAAAGTTCGCAAAAATTGCAGCCCACGCCGTAAATGTTGCGCAAGCCCGTGGATCTGGGGCGTTGTGGCAATGGCAAGATTGCTTGCATCTTCCATTCTGTGTTGCAAGGGGTGCTGCGGTGTTGATCAATTGTGTTGTGTACGAGGACGGCACCAAGCTGGCCGACATCCCCGTCAGCGAGATCAGCGAGCACGTTTCACTGCCAGGGTGTTTCGTGTGGGTGGCTTTGCAGGATGCCACCCCGCAGGAACTGGATGAGCTGCAGGCCGAGTTCGGCCTGCACCCACTGGCGGTAGAAGACGCCCGGCATGGCCACCAGCGGCCCAAGGTCGAGGAGTACGCGTCCTCCCTCTTCGTGGTGCTGCATTTGCTTGAATCCAGCGGTGCTGCCGATCCGGTGTCACGGCTTGGTGAGCTCAATGTTTTTGTTGGCAAGAACTATGTGGTGTCGGTGCGCAACCGCAGTCAACGTGGATTTGTGGATGTGCGTGCGCGCTGCGAGCAGGAACCCGAGCTGTTGCGCAATGGGCCGGGCTTTGTGTTGTATGCACTCATGGATGCGGTGGTGGACCGCTATTTCCCGGTCATCGATGCGCTGGAGGTGGAGCTGGAAACCATCGAACAGCAGATCTTTACGCAGGGCGCTGCGCGAGCCAGCATCCGGCGGTTGTACGAACTCAAACAGCGCCTCACCGTGCTCAAGCATGCAGTGGCCCCGTTGCTGGAAGGGGCGGCCAAGCTGCATGGTGGGCGTGTTCCGCAGATCTGCATGGGCTCGCAGGAGTACTTTCGTGACGTGGTGGACCACCTGAGCCGGATCAACACCTCGATTGATTCCATTCGCGACACGATCGGCACCGCCATCCACGTCAACCTTTCCATGGTGACCATCGAGGATGGGGAGGTCGTCAAGCGCCTAGCCGCATGGGCCAGCCTGTTTGCCGTATGCACGGCGTTTGCGGGCATCTGGGGCATGAACTTTGACAGCATGCCCGAGCTGAAATGGCGCTATGGCTACGCGGCTGCGCTCGCGCTCATCGCAAGCACCTGTGGCTATCTGTACTACCGCTTTCGCAAGGCGGGTTGGCTGTAGACCCGTCTGCGATCTGCTGACCGGGCAGGCATTTTTACGCCATTTTTACGGCGCCCTCCACAACCTGTGCACACTTTTTACGGCCACCTTCTGAGAATCAAACATACGTTTTGATGCAGGAGTTGTCGATGGACGTGTTATGGATTGCCGCGCTGGCGGCGTTGTGGGTGGTCATGGCTGAGGCCGTGGTTTTGCTGGGCAAGTTCGGCCCGGCCAAGGGGGAGCGTTCATGATCGGCATGGAAATGCTCTATGGCTTTGGCGCCATCGTGGCCTTGGTGCTGCTGGCCTACCTGATATTTGCGCTGATCTGCGCGGAGGAGTTCTGAGATGGATACCTCTGCCTGGAGCCTGCTGGGGCTCTTCCTGATCGTGCTGGGCGTGCTGGCGTGGCCGCTTGGCAAATGGCTGGCTGCAGTCTGTGATGGCCGCCTGCCAAGGTGGATGCATGCCATCGAAAAACCTTTGTATAAGCTGGCCGGGGTCGCGCCGGAACAGATGATGCACTGGCGCAGCTATGCGCTGGCGCTGCTGGCTTTCAATGCCATCGGCGCTTTTGCGGTGTATGGCCTGCAGCGTTTGCAGCACCTGCTGCCGCTCAATCCGCAGGGCATGGCCGCAGTGTCGGGCGATTCTTCGTTCAACACCGCCATCAGCTTTGTCTCCAACACCAACTGGCAGGGCTATGGGGGCGAGTCCACCATGAGCTACCTCACGCAGATGCTGGGCCTGTCGGTGCAGAACTTCTTCTCGGCGGCCACCGGCATCGCCGTGGCATTTGCGCTGACGCGCGGTTTTGCAGCGCGCAGCACCGATGGCCAAGGCTTTGTGGGCAACTTCTGGGCCGATGTCACGCGCATCACGGCATGGGTGCTGGTGCCCATCGCGTTTGTGATTTCCATCGTGCTGGTCGGGCAGGGCGTGATCCAGAACTTTGACGCCTACAAGGATGTGGCGACGCTGGAGACAACGGCCTATGAAGTGCCCAAGCTCGACCCGTCGGGCCGGCCTGTGGTGGGGAGCGATGGCGCACCGGTGATGGAAGCCAAGACAAGCAACACCCAGACTCTGGCCATGGGCCCGGTGGCATCGCAGGAAGCCATCAAGATGCTGGGCACCAACGGCGGTGGCTTTTTTAATGCCAACTCCGCCCATCCCTATGAGAACCCGACGGCCCTGACCAACTTTGTGCAGATGCTGGCGATTTTTCTGATTCCCGCCGCACTGTGTTTTGCGTTTGGCCGGATCGTAGGCGACCAACGCCAGGGCTTTGCGATCCTGGCGGCCATGACGGTGATGTTTGTGGTGGCCGTGATCGCTGTGGTGGCTGCAGAACAAGCCGGCAATCCGCAATGGGTGGGGCTGGGCGTGGAGCAAACCGCCAGTGCCCTGCAAGCGGGGGGCAACATGGAAGGCAAGGAGGTACGGTTCGGCATCAATGCGTCGGCACTGTTCGCTGCCGTGACCACTGCCGCCTCGTGTGGTGCCGTGAACGCCATGCACGACTCCTTCACGCCCCTGGGCGGCATGGTGCCGCTGGTGCTGATGCAGCTGGGCGAAGTGGTGTTTGGTGGTGTGGGCACGGGCCTCTATGGCATGTTGGTGTTTGCCATCCTCGCCGTCTTCATGGCGGGCCTCATGATTGGCCGCACGCCGGAGTACCTGGGCAAAAAGATCGAGGTGCGTGAGATGAAGCTCACCTCGGCGGCCATCCTGGTCACGCCCATTCTGGTGCTGGTGGGCACGGCGATTGCTGTGGCCACGGACGCGGGCAGGGCGGGCATCGCCAACCCGGGTGCGCATGGGTTCTCTGAAATTCTGTATGCGCTGACGTCTGCCGCCAACAACAACGGCAGCGCCTTTGCGGGCCTGTCGGCCAACACGCCGTTCTATAACGTGCTGCTGGGGTTGGCGATGTGGCTGGGCCGTTTCGGCGTGATCGTGCCGGTGCTGGCCATCGCGGGTTCGCTGGCAGCCAAGAAGCGCTTGCCTGTCACGGCGGGCACCATGCCCACACACGGTCCCTTGTTTGTCACGCTGCTGATCGGCACCGTGCTGCTGGTGGGTCTTCTCAATTACGTGCCCTCCCTGGCCCTGGGTCCGATGGTGGAGCACCTGATGCTCCGGGTTCAGTGAGGTATGGCAATGACCAAGAAAAAAACTTCTTCCGTTTCGCTGCTGGATGCAGCGTTGATCAAGACCGCGCTCTGGGGCGCGCTGGCCAAGCTCAGTCCGTTTGTGCAGTGGCGCAACCCGGTGATGTTCATCGTGTATATCGGCAGCATCTTCACCACGCTGCTGTGGCTGCATGCACTCAATGCGCCTGAGGATGCGAGCATGCGCCCAGCGTTTGTGCTGGCCATCACGGTCTGGCTGTGGTTCACCGTGCTGTTTGCCAATTTTGCCGAAGCGCTGGCGGAAGGGCGCAGCAAGGCGCAAGCCGCCTCGCTGCGCGGGCTGCGCAAGGAAACCTGGGCCAAGAAGCTCAAGGAGCCTGTGCACGGTGCTGCGTTTTTGCCCGAGCTGGCCACCAACCTGCGCCGGGGCGATGTGGTGCTGGTGGAGGCTGGCGATGTGATCCCGCTGGACGGCGAGGTGATCGAGGGCGTGGCCTCGGTGGACGAGAGCGCCATCACCGGCGAATCGGCCCCTGTGGTGCGTGAATCCGGTGGCGATTTTTCTGCCGTGACCGGCGGCACCCGGGTGCTGTCCGACTGGCTGGTGGTGCGCGTGGCAGTGAACCCGGGCGAGTCGTTCCTCGACCGGATGATCGGCATGGTGGAAGCCGCCAAGCGCCAGAAAACCCCCAACGAGATCGCGCTGACCATTTTGCTGGTGGCGCTGACCATCGTGTTCCTGGTCGTTACCGTGACCTTGCTGCCGTTTTCGATTTTCAGCGTGCAGGCGTCGGGCGCGGGCACCGTGGTCTCGCTGACCGCGCTGGTGGCCCTGCTGGTGTGCCTGATCCCCACCACCATTGGCGGTCTGCTGTCCGCCGTGGGGGTGGCTGGCATGAGCCGCATGATGCAGGCCAATGTGATCGCCACCTCGGGCCGGGCCGTGGAGGCCGCAGGTGACGTGGACGTGCTGCTGCTGGACAAGACCGGCACCATCACCCACGGCAACCGCCAGGCCAGCGCATTTTTGCCTGCACCGGGTGTGTCCAAAGAGCGCCTTGCGCGCGCTGCCTTGCTGGCGTCGCTGGCAGATGAAACGCCGGAAGGCCGCAGCATTGTGGAGCTGGCCCGCCGCGCTGGCGTGGACGGCCAGAACCCGCTGGGCGTCAAGCTGGTGCCCTTCACAGCCCAGACCCGCATGAGCGGCGTGGACCTGCCCGCAGGCGAGGGGCAGCCGGAATCTGCGGGCACCATGCTGCGCAAGGGCGCCGTGCTGGCACTGGCCAAGCATGTGGAAGCTCTGGGCGGCAAGATGCCCCAGGATGTCATGAGCGCGGCCGACCAGGTGGCCCTGCGCGGCAGCACGCCCCTGGCGGTGGCCGAGGGCAGCCATGTGCTGGGCATCGTCGAGCTCAAGGACATCGTCAAGGCGGGCATCAAGGAGCGCTTCATCGAGCTGCGCCGCATGGGCATCAAGACCGTGATGATCACCGGCGACAACAAGCTCACGGCAGCGGCCATCGCGGCCGAGGCGGGGGTGGACGATTTCCTGGCCGAAGCCACGCCCGAAGACAAGCTGGAGCTGATCCGCAAGTACCAGGCCGAAGGCCGGCTGGTGGCCATGACCGGCGACGGGACTAACGATGCCCCTGCACTCGCTCAGGCCGACGTGGCCGTGGCTATGGGCAGCGGCACACAGGCCGCCAAGGATGCGGGCAACATGGTGGACCTGGACTCCAACCCCACCAAGTTGCTTGAAGTGGTGGAGACCGGCAAGGCGCTCTTGATGACACGCGGCTCGCTCACTACCTTCTCCATCGCGAACGATGTGGCGAAATACTTCGCCATCGTGCCTGCCATCTTCGTGTCCACCTACCCGCAGCTGTCCGCGCTCAATGTCATGCAGCTGGCAAGCCCTTCGTCCGCCATCCTGTCGGCCGTGATCTTCAATGCGCTGGTGATCGTGTTCCTGATTCCCCTGGCCTTGAGCGGTGTGCGCTACCGCCCGGTGGGTGCGGCGGCGCTGCTGCGTCGCAACCTGGCCATTTATGGGCTGGGCGGGCTGCTGGTGCCGTTTGTGGGCATCAAGCTGATTGACTGGATACTTGTGGCCGTCGGGCTGATCTGAGGAGATTCTGATGAAAAACATTCTTCGCCCCGCGCTGGTGCTGTTTGCCTTGTTGAGCGTGCTGACCGGGCTGCTGTATCCGCTGGTGGTGACGGGCGCCGCCCAGGCGGTGTTCCCCCAGCAGGCAGCGGGCAGTCTGGTGCAGCGCAATGGCCAGACCGTCGGTTCCTCGCTGATTGGACAGAACTTTTCTGACCCCGGACATTTCTGGGGTCGCCCATCGGCCACGGCGCCCATGCCGTACAACGCGGCGGCGTCCAGCGGTTCCAACCAGGGGCCGCTCAATCCGGCGCTGGCCGATGCCGTGAAAGCGCGCGTGGAAGCCCTGCGCGCGGCCGACCCCGGCAACACGGCCCCCGTGCCGGTGGACCTGGTCACGGCCTCGGCCAGTGGCCTGGACCCTCACATCAGCCTGGCTGCGGCGCAGTACCAGGCAGGGCGCGTGGCGCGGGCCCGCAGCCTGCCGGTGGCCAGCGTGAATGCCGTGATTGGCAAGCACGCGGAGCAGCCGCTGTGGGGGCTGCTGGGTGAACCCCGGGTGAACGTGCTGGCGCTGAACCTGGCGCTCGACGGCTTGCGCTGACGTGCGCTTAGATGCTCTGACTTTTGGCACCGATACTTGTTGATGCATGACTGACATCCAGCGCCCCGACCCCGATGCTTTGATTGCGCAACTGCGCGCCCAGGAAGAGCAGACCCAGCGGGGCAAGCTGCGCATCTACTTTGGCGCCAATGCCGGGGTCGGCAAGACCTGGGCCATGCTCAGCGCCGCGCAGCGCGAGCGGCGCGCCGGGCGCGACATCCTCATCGGCGTGGTGGAAACCCATGGCCGGGCCGAAACGGCTGCGCTGCTGGAGGGATTGGAGTCGCTGCCCCTGAAGCAGGTGGAGTACCGGGGCCGGACGCTCTCCGAGTTCGATCTGGATGCGGCCCTGGCCCGCAAGCCTGCCATCTTGCTGGTGGATGAACTCGCGCACTCCAACGTGCAGGGTTCCCGCCACGCCAAGCGTTGGCAGGATGTGCAGGAGCTGCTGGCCGCTGGTATCGACGTGTGGACCGCACTCAATGTGCAGCATCTGGAGAGCCTGAACGGCACGGTGGGGGCCATCACCGGCGTGCGCGTGCACGAAACGGTGCCCGACACCGTTCTGGACAACGCCGACGAAGTGGTGCTGGTCGATGCCACGCCCGACGAGCTGATCGCCCGCCTGGGCGCTGGCAAGGTCTACGTGCGCCAGCAGGCCGAGCGTGCGGCGCAGAGCTTTTTCCGCAAGGGCAACCTGATCGCCCTGCGGGAGATTGCGCTGCGGCGCACGGCGGAGCACGTGGAAGACGATGTGCTGGGCTGGCGGGTGGAGCAGTCGGGTGCTTCCGGCAGTCGCGTGGCCAGTGCCTGGAACACCTCGGGCAGCATCCTGGCCTGTGTCGGGCCCCATGAAGACGCGGCACAGACGGTGCGCACAGCTGCCCGCCTGGCGGGGCAGCTCAATGTGAAGTGGCATGCCGCCTATGTGGAGACGCCAAGGCTGCAGCGCCTGGGCGCAGCCCAGCGCGACAGGATTCTGGCCGTGCTGCAGCTGGCGCAGGAGCTGGGTGCCGAAACGGCCGTGCTCACGGGCGACCGCGTGGCGCCGGCCCTGGCGGCCCAGGCGCTGCATCTGAACTGCGCCACCCTGGTGCTGGGGCGCCCCGCCGCGCGGGCGGGCTGGCGCAAACTTCTCGCTTCCAAGGGTGTTGCGCGCGAGTTGGCCGAACGGGCGCCTTCGCTCGACATCGTCGAGGCAGCGCATGCGGGTAGCTCGCGGCGCCTGCCTCGGGCGCTGTGGGACCGCAACATGAGCCTGGACGATGACGGGGATGTGGGCGAGCCCGGCGCAGGGCGCTATCGCTGGCAGGGGTTTTTGTGGGCACTGGGCGCCAGCGTTGCCGTCACGGTGCTGGCGACACCGTTGCATGGTTTGCTGGAGCTCACCAACATCGTGATGCTCTACCTGGTGGGGGTTGTCGCGGTGGCCATGCGCTTTGGACGCGTGCCCGCAGCGATGGCGGCCTTGCTGAATGTGCTGGCGTTCGACTTCTTCTTCGTCTCGCCGCGCCTGTCGTTCGCGGTGAGCGATGTGCAGTACGTCGTCACTTTTGCGGTGATGCTGGGCGTGGGGCTGCTGGTGGGGCAGCTCACGGCCGGGTTGCGGTTTGCCGCCGGGGTGTCGATCAGCCGGGAGCGGCGGGCCCAGTCCCTGTTTGAGCTGACGCGCGAGCTGTCAGCGGCGCTGGAGACCAGCCAGGTCATCGAGATCGGCGCGGCGGCCGTGCAGGGGCACTTTGGGGGCCGCGCCGTGGTGGTGGCGCTGGACGCGTCGGACCGTCTTGAATACCCCGACGATGTGCCGCCGGGCTTTGACAAAAGCGTGGCGGACTGGACGCTGCGCCAGGGGCAGAGCGCGGGCCTGGCCACCAACACCCTGGCCGCGCAGGCCTGGCGCTATGAGCCCCTGAAGGCCCCCATGCGCGTGCGTGGTGTGCTGGCGCTGGAGCCTGCACAGCCCCGCTGGCTGCTGATCCCGGAACAGGCGCAGCAGCTCGACACCCTCGCCCGGCAGATCGCCATCGCCCTGGAGCGTGTGCACTACGTGGACATTGCGCAGCAGGCCGTGGTGGACATGGAGTCTGAACGCCTGCGCAATGCCCTGCTGGGCGCGGTATCGCACGATGTGCGCACCCCCCTCACGGCCCTGATCACGCTCGCCGAATCGTTGCAGGTCGCGCCGCCGCAAGAGACCAACACCGTGGCCAAGGCCATCGTGCACCAGGCGCACCAGCTCAATGCGCTGGTCAGCAACCTGCTGGACATGGCGCGCCTGGAGAGCGATGTGTCGGGGCAGAGCGTCCATCTGCGGCGGGACTGGCAGTCCGTGGAGGAGGTGGTTGGCTCTGCCATCCGGGCAGCCCGGCCCGCGCTGGGCGACATGCCTGTGCGCACCGAGGTGCCTGCCGACCTGCCGCTGGTGGAGTTCGACCCCGTGCTCATCGAGCGCGTGCTGGTCAACCTTCTGGAGAATGCGGCCAAATACGGCGCTGGACCGGTGGTGGTGAAAGCATCCACCACAGACAACATGCTGGTGCTGAAGGTGCGGGACCATGGCCCGGGCCTGCCCGCCTCGGTGCGTGGCAAAGAGCACACCCTGTTTGAAAAATTCACCCGGGGCCAGGCGGAATCCGCAACCCCGGGCGTGGGCCTGGGGCTGGCGATCTGCAAGGCCGTCGTGCAAGCGCATGGCGGTGCGATCTCCGCCGCCAGCGTAGAAGGGGGCGGGGCAGAATTCACGGTGACCCTGGCGCGGCGCGAGCCTCCGCCCGACCCCGGTTTGAGTGAGATGGAGCGGGGCGTTTCTGCCCCCTGAAGAAAACAATGCAGATACGTACCGTTTTGGTGATCGAGGACGAGCCGCAGATCCGGCGCTTTGTGCGCAGCGCGCTGGAGGCCGAAGGCTGGCAGGTGCACGAGGCAGGAACCCTGCGCGAGGGCCTGTCTGCCGCAGGCACCCGCCACCCCGACCTGCTGGTGCTGGACCTGGGGCTGCCCGATGGCGATGGGGTGGAGCTGATCCGCGATGTGCGTGGCTGGTCCGCCGTGCCCATCATCGTGCTGTCTGCACGCACCGATGAGACCGACAAGATCGCCGCACTCGATGCCGGTGCAGACGACTACCTCACCAAACCCTTTGGCACCGGCGAGTTGCTGGCGCGGGTGCGGGCCAACCTGCGCAGGCCCCGCGCCGCCACCGGCAACGGGCTGGTGCAGGAGGCGGCGGAGCCCCTGTTCCATTTCGGCGATGTCGAGGTGGACCGCAGTGCGCGCTTGGTGCGCAAGGCGGGTTCGGAGGTGCACCTGACCCCCACCGAGTACCGCATGCTGATGGTGCTGGTAGCCAATGCGGGGCGGGTCATCACCCAAAAGCAGCTGCTGCGCGAGGTGTGGGGGCCCATGCGGTCGGACCAGAGCCACTACCTGCGCATCTACATGGGACACCTGCGCCAAAAGCTGGAGGCCGACCCCGCCCAGCCCCGCCATCTGCTCACCGAGTCTGGGGTGGGATACCGCCTTGCGATGTAGGGCTGGCGCCAGCCCTGTGCGCCCGCGCACATGCATGGCCAGCCCCGCTGGATTGACAGCGATTTGATGTTGGCCCCCGCATTTTTTACGAACGATTTACGCCGGATTTCCTAGACTGACAGCATGTTCAACACCGGCCACAAGCGCCCCTGCCGGGGGCTCCGTGTGGCGAAAACATGCTCATGAAGAGTTGTCCAAGTATGGGCTTGCACCGGGTATCCCTGTTGCCTCTGGGCGAGAGCGATGGCGAGCCCACCGCGTTGGTGCTGGTTCCCTTCACAACGCCGTATGCCGATGGGCAAAGCCTGCGTGCAAGGCTGCAGGCCGTGCTAGGGCGGCAGCTGCGCGGATACAGCCTGGCGTTCGACGTGCCCCGCCGCACGGCCAAGGGCACTTTGTACATTCACCGGCGCGACCTGGAGAGTGCCAAGCGTTGCCTGGCCTCTGGCCTGCCCCAGCTCGAAATGGGTTGTGCGGCCAGCGTTTCTTGCGCGGGGGCGCTTTCATGCCATTGAACCATTGCAGCGCGCAAAGGTGCCAAACCATTGAGGCTGGCTCTGTGCGCAGTGCCCTGCTTGGCGTGGGCTCGGAGCTGCTGCGCCATGGCTGATTGGATCGCATTGCTGATGGCCGTGCTGGTGCTCGTGGTTCCGATCGGGGTGGGGTGGGTGGCATTGAAGCTGTCCGATCGCAAGGCGCAGCGGCCCCGTGGGGACTGCCCGTGAAGCGACAACCATCGACGGATGTGCGGGGCGTCGCAAAGGCGGGCCCTGCGGATTTGCCCGCACTGGAGCAGCTGGAAAACGCCGCGTTCTCCAGCGACAGGATTTCGCGCAGGAGCTGGGGGCGTCTTTTGTTGAGCCCCTCGGCCCGCGTGCTGGTGGTCCGATCGGGACAGACATTGGGTGGAGCCTGCGTGGTATTGCGCCGCGAAGGATCGTCTGTGGCACGCCTGTACTCCATTGCGGTGGCACCGTCTGTGCGGCGCGCGGGCGTGGCCAGCGGGCTGCTGGCGGCGGCAATCCAGGGTGCGCGTGATGCGGGCTGCGCGGTGCTGCGGCTGGAGAGCAGGGCTGGCAACCTGTCGGCGCACCGTCTGTTCGCACGCCACGGTTTTGTGCACACCGGTTGCAAAACCGCTTACTACGAGGATGGCGAACAGGCCCTGTGCTTTCAGAAGGACCTGTTCGATGGCGCATTGGCCCAGGCATCGGCGTCGTACCAGGTGCGCCACTATGCGCAGACGCTGGACTTCACCTGCGGCCCCTGTGCGCTGCTGATGGCGATGTCCGCCATGGACCCGGCCATGCCGGTGAACCAGGCGGCCGAGATCCGCCTGTGGCGCGAGGCCACCACGGTGTTCATGGCCGCAGGCCATGGCGGGTGTGGGCCTTTTGGGTTGGCGCATGCCGCGCTGGCCCACGGCTTTGAGGTGTCGGTGTATGCGGCTGCCGGTGCCTCGCTGTTCATGGACAGCGTGCGCGACCCCCGCAAGAAGGACGTGATCCAGTTGGTGGAGAACGACTTCAGGGCGGCGCTGGAGGCGCGCCAGGTGCCTATCCATGCGCGGCCGGTGTCGCCCGACAGCGTGATCGAGCAGTTGCGGGCGGGGCGCCTGCCCATTGTGCTCATCAGCTTGTGGCGCCTGCACCGGCAGAAGACGCCGCACTGGGTGGTCATCACAGGCTTTGATGGTGCGGTATTTCGCCTGCTGGACCCCATGGCACCTTCCGGTGATCCGGACGGCGGTGTGTCCATCAGCTGGAGCGAATTCAAGAAAGTCGCAAGGTATGGGCGCCGTGGGCGCACTGCGGCCGTCATCCTTTCTGGAAAGAAATAAGTTGTCCTCAGAACATGTCATCGTGGTGGAGAAGCTGGCCGACTTTCGATGGAGCCAGCCCGACATCAAGGTCATCACGGCAGAGCAATTCGTTGCAGAACAGCCGCTGCACCGTGGGCGCGTGCGCAAGGTCACCAACCTGTGCAGGAGCTACGGCTACCTCAGCATGGGCTACTACTGCTCGCTGCTGGCGGAGGCGCGTGGTGACCGCGTAACGCCGAGTGTGGACACCATCCTGAGCCTGCAGCGCAAACGCATCGAGCCGTCGGCGCTGGCGCAGCTCAACCGGCTGATTGGCCCGCTCAAGGAAATACCGCGCTCTGTGAACACACTGACGCTGCATGTCTTCTTCGGGATCATGGAAGACCCCGCGCTCGCTGCGCTGGCTCGCAAAAGCTTCGAGCTGTTCCGTTGCCCGCTGATGGAGGTCACGCTGGAGAGGCAGGAGCAGTCGGCCCATTGGCAGATCGGTGGCATACAGGCGCTGGACCTGCGCGATGTGGATGCCGCGCGCGACGAGGTCTTCGTGCAAGCGCTGCTCCAGTACACACGGCGAAGTTGGCGCCCCATGATCGCGATGCCCCAGCCGCGCATGGACCTGGCGGTGCTGCACGACCCGCACGATCGTTTGCCGCCGTCCAACCTCAAGACCCTGCGCAAGCTGGTCGATGTGGGGCAGGAGATGGGCATTGCCGTGGAGCTGATCGAAAAAAAGGACTTGGCGCGGCTGACCCAGTTTGATGCACTCTTCATCCGCGAGACCACGGCCGTGACCCACCACACCTTCCAGTTCGCGCGCAAAGCCATGGCGGAAGGCATGCCGGTCATCGACGACCCCGCGTCCATCCTGCGCTGCACCAACAAGGCTTTTCTGGCAGAACTGCTGCGCGAGCATGCCATCGCCACCCCGCTCACGCACATGGTCAGCCGCCGCACGCTGGCCGACATGCAGCACCGGCTGGCCTACCCGGTGGTGGTGAAGGTGCCGGACGGCGCGTTCAGCCGCAGTGTGAAAAAGGCGGAGAACTTTGAACAACTGCATGGCATCGCCCGGGACATGCTCAAGGAGTCGGAAATCATCCTCGTGCAGGAGTTCATGTACACCGACTTCGACTGGCGCATCGGCGTGCTGGCAGGCCAGGCCATCTTCGCAGCGAAGTACTTCATGTGCGACGGCCACTGGCAGATCCTGCAACACACGGCCAACGGCAAATACACCGAAGGCCGGGTGCAGGCCGTACCGCTGGACCAGGTGCCCCCGCAGGTGCTGGCGGCGGCAGTCAGCTCTGCCCGCCTGGTAGGCCATGGTTTTTATGGTGTGGACCTGAAGGCCACGGCGTCCGGGGTGTACGTGATCGAGATCAACGACAACCCGAACCTGGATGTGGGGGTGGAGGACGCCGCGCTGGGTGATGGCCTGTACCGCTTGCTGCTCACGCATTTCCTCAGGCAGGTGGAGCAGCGCTTCAGTACCAGCCGGGTGGTGGGCGGCCTGGATCACCAGCCCGCCTTGGGCCTGGCGGTGGCTGCGGGCTAGCGCGTGTTTTCCGTTGGCGCATCGGCCCCCGAATCCGGCCGGTTTGCAAAGGGAGGGTGTGGGCAGATGGTGGGGCTGCTCACACCCACTCTTTCTTCTGTGGGGACGCGGCAGTGTGTGATTGATTTGCTATCAAATAAGTAGCATGTTGCGCTTTGCAGATGAGCGGAAGGCCGTGTTTTCTCTTGTTTTCTTGGTTTGTGTCTGTGCCGCGCTCACCAACAGACGCTAGTCCTGCCCCTTTTGCCGCGCAGCCTGCACAGGTGTGGGCCCGGCGGGGGCTTGGGGCTGGTTCATCACGGCTGCCATGGCAGTTGCTTGTGCTTGGTTCGTGAACGGGTCTACGACCAGGGCACGCGGGCGGAGCCTCAGTGGCCAGTCAGACGGTGCGATGATTGGCGGGCGCTCTGCCGTACTCCCGCTGCCTTGGCATCCTCCCAAGTCCAGTGTGACCGCCGCAGGCAGGCGCTTCATCTTCACACTCCATGACCCAGGCAACACCCCAACAGTCCCCCGTCTCGAATCCGCTGGATTCACTCGTCCCGTTGCTGTTTGTCGCGCTCTGGAGCACGGGCTTCATCGGTGCCAAGCTGGGTTTGCCTTACATCGAGCCGCTGACCTTCCTGGGGCTGCGCTTTGCCATCGTCACCGTGCTCATGCTGGCCGTAGTGGCGCTGGCGCGCGCGCCCTGGCCCCCGGCCGGCAGGACCTGGGGGCACATCGCGGTGTCGGGCCTGCTGGTGCATGGCGTGTACCTGGGCGGGGTGTTCGTGGCCATTGGCCACGGGTTGCCGTCGGGCATCACGGCACTGGTCGTGGGCTTGCAGCCGCTGTTGACCGCACTGGTCGCGGGCGCATTGCTGGGCGAGAAGGTGCGGCCCGCGCAATGGCTGGGGCTGGGGCTGGGGTTCAGCGGCGTGGCGCTGGTGGTGGTGGGCAAGGTGGCGACCGTGCCTGCCTGTGCCTTGGCGGGCATGCTGCTGCCCGCCCTGGTGGCGCTGCTGGGCATCACGGCGGGAACGCTGTACCAGAAGCGGTTCTGCCCCTCGTTCGACCTGCGTACCGGCTCGGTGATCCAGTACCTGCCGTGTGCCGTTGCCATGGCGGTGCTGGCCTATGCCACCGAAACCATGGCGATCACATGGAGCGGTGAGTTCGTGTTTGCACTGGGCTGGCTGGTACTTGTGCTCTCACTGGGAGCCGTGAGCCTGTTGAACCTGCTCATCCGCCGGGGCGGCGCGGTCAATGTGGCCAGCCTGTTCTACCTGACCCCGCCCACCACCGCGCTGATCGCCTGGGCGATGTTTGGCGAGACGCTCAGCGGCTGGGCGCTGGCGGGGATGGCGCTGGCGGCTGCGGGTGTGTGGCTGGCGCGGCAGACGAAGTAAGAGTCCTGGAGGGCCCTGCAGATCACAGCTTGCGCAGCCGCTCCAGTGCGGCGCGCAGCGTCTCATCCTTCTTGGCGAAGCAGAACCGCACCACACGCTGGTCAAACCCGTCGCCATAAAACGCCGACAACGGAATCGCCGCCACGCCCACCTCGCGGGTGAGCCACTGGCAGAAATCAGCCTCGTTCAAATCACTGATCGCCGAGATGTCCACGCACTGGAAGTAGCTGCCCGTGCTGGGCAGCAGCTTGAAGCGCGAGCCTGCCAAGCCCTCGCGGAACAGGTCGCGCTTGGCCTGGTAGAACGCGGGCAGCTGCAGGTAGGGCGTGGGGTCTTGCAGGTAGGCGACCAGGCCGTGCTGCACGGGGGTGTTGACGGTGAACACATTGAACTGGTGCACCTTGCGGAACTCGGCCGTCAGTTCTGCAGGGGCGGCCACGGTGCCGACCTTCCAGCCGGTGACATGGAAGGTCTTGCCAAAGCTCGACACGATGAACGCACGCGCGGCGAGGACGGGAAAGCGCGCGGCGCTCTGGTGCTCGACACCGTCGAACACCATGTGTTCGTACACCTCGTCGCTGATGAGCAGGATGTCGGTGGGGGCGAGCAGGTCTTCCAGCTGGCGCATTTCCTCGGCCGTCCAGATGGTGGCGCTGGGGTTGTGCGGGCTGTTGATGAGGATGGCGCGAGTGCGGGGCGTGATGGCCGCGCTGATCTTGGCAAAGTCGGGGCGGAAGGTGCCGGGTGTGAGCGGCACGCGCACAGCCTTGCCGCCGGCCAGCTCGATGTTCGGCACATAGCTGTCGTAGCACGGGTCGAGCACGATCACCTCGTCGCCCGCGTGCACGATGGCCAGGATGGCGGTGATGATGGCCTGCGTGGCGCCTGCCGTGATGGTGATTTCGGTGTTGGGGTTGTAGGTGCGCCCGTGCAGCGCCTCGATCTTGCGGGCCACGGCTTCGCGCAGGGCGGGCACACCGGTCATGGGCGGGTACTGGTTGTGGCCGGCTTGCATGGCGGCGGTGACGGCGTTCACCAGCGCGGGCGCGCATTCAAAGTCAGGAAAGCCCTGGCCCAGGTTCACCGCCTTGTGTTCGGTGGCCAGCGCCGACATCACGGTGAAGATGGTGGTGCCGACGTTGGGCAGCTTGCTGGGGAAGGCGGGTGTGCGGGCGGTGGTGGAGGTCATGGCGCAGCAGCGTGGAAAACGAGGAAATTCTGGAAGGGTTCAGGGTGCTTCTCGGGCTGAACGGAGGTCACAGCTCGTAGTCGTTGACATGGCCCGTCATCGCGCGGGCAATCAGCTCGCGGCTCAGGCGGTCGCTGAGCAGCTCGGCAAACTTGTAGACAAAGTTGCGCAGGTAAGCGCCGCGCTTGAAGGCCACGCGGGCCACGCTCTGCCCAAACAGGTGGCCCACGGGGCGCACGGCCAGGTCGCCCACCGGGTCGTCGCGCATGGCCATCTCGGCCACGATGCCGATGCCCAGGCCCAGGCGCACATAGGTCTTGATCACGTCAGAGTCGATGGCTTCGAGCACGATGCGGGGCGTGAGCTTGCGCGCTGCGAAGGCGTGATCGATCTTGCCGCGCCCGGTGAAGGAGGGGTGGTAGGTGATCAGCGCTTCGTGCGCAAGGTCGTCCAGACCGATGCGTTCCTTTTGCGCCAGAGGGTGGTCGTTGGGCACCACCAGCACGTGCTGCCATTCGTAGCAGGGCAGGGTGACAAGTTCGGGGTAGTCGGCCAGGGATTCGGTGGCCATGCCGATCTCGGCCACCTCGTCGATGATCATGCGGGCCACTTCGTGCGGTGTGGCCTGGTGCAGGCTCACGTTGACCTTGGGGTAGGCCTCGCGCAGGCGGGCCACAGGCACCGGCAGCACGTAGCGCGCCTGGGTGTGGGTGGTGGCGATGCTGAGGGTGCCGCTGTCTTGCGCGCTGAACTGCTCGCCGATGCGCTTGAGGTTACCCACCTCGCGCATGATGACTTCGATGCTTTTGAGCACATGCTGGCCGGGTTCGGTGATGCGCTTGAGGCGTTTGCCGTGCCGGGCGAAGATGTCCACGCCCAGTTCTTCTTCCAGCTCGATGATGGCTTTGGAGACGCCTGGCTGCGAGGTATGCAGGGCCTTGGCGGCCTCGGTCAGGTTGAGGTTGCGGCGCGCAGCCTCTTGAACGAAGCGGAATTGGTGCAGATTCATATCGAATATCGCCTAAAGGATTGCATCATTATGCTGCAATCGTCTAAGCGAATGAACCGCACCCCAGAAATTTCAGATCGGCGGGCTTTCGCAGGCGATATCTGCCATCAAGGCCGTCATGCGTGGATCCTCCCCGATGGCGGCCTGGACGTGGAATTGCACGGCGGGGTGGGCGGTGCGCAGCTCCTGCACCAGCAGGGGCAAATCCTCCCGGGCGTGCTTGCCGGTGCCCAGAAACATCGGAACCACTGTGACGGCGGTGGCCCCATCGGCCACCAATTGCCGGACGGCGTCCGGCAGGGCGGGTTCACACAGTTCCAGGTAGGCACAGATGGCCCGGCGGTCCGGACTTTGCGCTGCAATGCGCGTTGCGACTGCCTCCATAGGGGCGCGCCACAGGGGGTCTCGGGACCCGTGGGCAAACAGGACGATGGCGTGGGTCATGGGGCGGGGCGAGGTCAGGGTGTCAGCGTCTCAGCACCAGCCAGCCAAAGGCCGCCAGCGAGAGCAGGGAGTAGATCAGGCCGGGCGCTGCCGCTGTCAGCCATGGCGACCAGTTTTGCAGGTTGCCTGCATAACCAAAGACGTTGTTGAGCAGGAAGAAGCTGATGCCCGCCATCACGCCGCCGAACACGTAGCCCGCGATGCCGCCCGAGCGGAAATGCAAGTACGCAAAAGGCAGCGCCAGCACCACCATCACCAGACAGCTCAAGGGGTAGAACACCTTGCGCCAGAACTCGATCTCGTACTTTTGGGCGGACTGGCCGTTGGCGTTCAGGTGCCGAATGAACTGAAAGAGGTCCAGTGTGGCCATGCGATCGGGCTTGAGCAAAGAGGCCGCCACCATGTCGGCACTGATCTTGGTCGGCCACTGCAGGGAGGGGCTTTCCAGGTGCTCCACGCGGGCCTCGTTCTTGTCGCTTTGCTGTTCAAAGTGACTGCGCTGCACCTTCTCCAGGGTCCACGCTCCATCCGAGCCGAACTGCCCTGACGCGGCCCGCGTCTGCGAAGCCAGGCGGCCCTTGTCGTCAAACTCGAAGATGCGCACGTCCAGCATGCCGCCATTGGGGGTGAGCGCGCGCACGTTGACGGCAAAGGAGTGGTCTTCCTGCCGCTCTTTGAGCCATGCGCCCGTGGCGCCTGCTGTCAGCCGCCCCAGGTAGCGCACCTTGATGAGCTGGGCGGTGCGGTCCGTCAGGGGGGCCAGGTAGTCACCGACAGCAAAGGTCAGCAGCACGAAGACGCCACCCAGCGTGAGCAGCGTGCGCAGCGCCCGCCAGGGGCCCATGCCGCTGGTGCGCATGATGGTGAACTCCGAGCTTTGGGCCAGGCGGGCCATCACAAAGATGGTGCCGATCAGCACGGTGATGGGCAGCAGTTCGTACAGGTGGCTGGGAATGCTGAGCACCACAAACAGCAGCGCGTGCGATAGCTGGTAGCCATCCTCCCCCGCACGGCCCACCCAGCGGAGTTCATCCACCAGGTCAAAAAAGAAGAACAGGGCCAGAAAGCCCACGGTGACGAAGGTGACGGCGCCCAGCGCCTCACGGTGGATCAGGCGGCGGATGGTTTTCATGCGGACTGCGCTCCGGTGCGCAGGGACTGCCATAGCCGGCCCGTCGTCCATTGGTTGTGTCGGACAGCAAGCACCAGCAGTGAGGCCGCCAGCATGCCGCCGTGCAGCAGCACCATGAAACTGGTCAGGCCCAGCCGGTCCGCGCCCACCCAGCTCTGGCCCAAGGTCATGAGGTTGTAGTAAACGATGAAGGCAAACAGCGCAAACACCATGCTCGTGCTGCGCGCTGCGCGTGGGTTGACGCTGGCCACGGCCAGACCCAGCAGCACAAAGTTGAGCGCGGCCAGTGCCAGGCCGAGGCGCCAGCCCAGCTCGGCGCGGTAGGCCGGCAGCGGCCGCATCACGAGGTCGTAGGTCGTGCGTGTCTTCACCGCCAGTTCTTCCGCCGCACCTGGGGCTGCACTACCGATGCGGGTGCCGTACAGGCTGAACTCGCTGATCTTCACGCCGGGCTTGTCCCGCGAGGTCTCCAGGCGCTGACCGTCGCTCAGCAGGGCCATGCGTTCACCGCCCTGGGTCTCCAGCCGGGCGCTGCGGGCGGAAGTGACGGATTCGCGTTTGCCGTCATTGGCGGCAATGAAGACGTTGTTGGCGGCCTGCGTGTCGGGGGTGTCCTTGTCGATGAAGAACACCCGGCTGCCGTTGGACGACTCCTGGAACTCGCCCGGTGCAATGCGGTCGATGTCGCTGCGCTGCTCGTAGCGGGTCTTGAGTTCCTGGATCTGGGAGTTGGCCCAGGGCCACACCAGCAGCGACAGTACGGCAATCACCACCATCACCGGCCAGGCGAAGCGCAGCAGGGGGCGCACCAGACTGATGAGGCCGCGCCCGCTGGCGAACCAGATCACCATTTCGCTGTCACGGTACATGCGCGATAGCGTGCCGACCACCGCAATGAACAGACTGAGGCTGAGAATGGTGGGCAATTGCCCCAAGACGGTGAAGCCCATGACGAGCATCACGTCGGACGGGCTGACACTGCCCTTGGAGGCCTGGCCCAGCGTGCGGATGAGCATCATGGTCATGACCACGGTCACCAGCACCACAAGGGTCGCGCCGAAGCTGCGCGCCAGCTCCTTGCGGATGGATGAATCGAATAACATTGGCTGGAAGGAAAACACCAATTATGAACTTTGATCTCAAGACCCTTGAACTTGCTGCGGCAGCCTCGGAGAAATGCGACCTGCTGATCGTCCTGCTTCCCGAGGGCTTCAAGCCGGGCAAGGACGCGCTTTCTGTCCTGGCGGCCTTGGCACTCAAGAACGGAGATCTGACCACCAAGGCGGGCAAACACCTGCAGCTGTACCAAGTGCCTGCCGTTGCAGCCCGCCGCGTGGTGCTGGTGGGGTTGGGCGATGGGTCGGCGCGCGCAACGCGCCAGGCGCTGCAGGCACTGGGTGGTGCCATCAAGGCGCCCCAGACCAAGCGCATGGTGCTGTGTTTTGCCGGCGCAGCCTCGGCGGCGTCTGTCAGCGCTGCCGTGCAGGCGGTGGCAGACGTGAGCTATGTCTACACCACCACCAAGACCAAGGTGGAGGCACGCAGCCTGAGCCGCTGTGTGGTGGGTGTGCCCGATGCCACCGGTGCGCGTGACGGGTTTGACAGCGGGGTCGCCCTGGTCGCTGGTGTGGAGTTTGCGAGGGAGTGGGGCAATCGCCCAGCCAACCATGCCACCCCCAGCCTGCTGGCGGATGCGGCCAAAACCCTGGCCAAGCTGCCACGCATCCAGTGCAAGGTCCATGGCCCGGCAGAGGTGGCGCGTCTGGGCATGGGCGCCTTCATGGCTGTGGCAAAGGGCTCTGAAGAGCCCCTGCGTTTCATCGAGCTGCGCTACAACGGCGCTGCCAAGGACCAGGCACCCATCGTGCTGGTGGGCAAGGGCATCACCTTTGACACCGGCGGCATCTCGATCAAGCCCGCGCCCGAGATGGACGAGATGAAATTCGACATGTGCGGCGCTGCCAGCGTGCTGGGAGCCTTCCGCGCGCTGGGCGAACTGCAGCCTGCCGTCAATGTGGTGGGCCTGATCCCCGCCTGCGAAAACATGCCGGACGGGCGCGCCGTCAAGCCTGGCGATGTGGTCACCAGCATGAGCGGCCAAACCATCGAGATTTTGAACACCGACGCGGAGGGGCGCCTGGTGTTGTGTGATGCGTTGACCTATGCAGCGCGATTCAAGCCTGCTGCCGTGGTTGACATTGCGACGCTGACCGGCGCCTGCGTGATCGCTCTGGGGGGCGTACGCAGTGGTTTGTTTGCCAATAACGACGGTCTGGCGGAGTCCTTGCAGGCGGCTGGTGAGGCCGCGCAAGACCTCTGCTGGCGCATGCCGCTGGACGATGACTATGCAGACGGCTTGAAGAGCAACTTTGCCGATATGGGCAACGTGGCGGGCCGTGCGGGTGGCTCCATCACCGCTGCCAAGTTCTTGCAGAAGTTCGTCGGCGACATGCCCTGGGCTCACCTGGACATTGCGGGCACTGCCTGGAAGGGAGGCGCGGCCAAGGGTTCCACAGGACGCCCGGTCGGCCTGCTGGTGCACTATGTGCTGGAGCAGTCCAGGTCGCAGGTCCGACAAGCCAAGGCACCCAAGTCCGCGTCACGCTCCGTGACCAGGACGGCCGCTGCTGGAGCTGTGGGCAAGCCAGCCGCCAAGCGGTCCTCCAGCCCCAAGGCTGCGTGACGCGTCATGACCGAGGTAGCGTTTCACTTCAACGCACCCGACAAGCTGGCCTACGCATGCCGGTTTGCGCGCAAGGTGCAGCGCAGCGGGGCTCGTTTGGTCATTGCCGCGCCTGCGGATGCGCTTCAGGCGCTGGACCGCATGCTCTGGTTGTTGGCCCCCCAGGACTTTGTGGCCCATTGCCATGCCGACTCGGACGAAGAGCTGGTTCAGGCCTCTCCGGTGTTGCTGGCGCAGGATGCACGCCTGGCACCGCATCACGAAGTGCTGTTGAACCTGAATGCGGAAGTCCCGGAAGGTTTTGGTCGCTTTGACCGTCTGGTCGAAGTGGTGAGCGCCCAGGACGAAGCCGACCGTGCTCAGGCGCGTGCGCGTTGGCGCCATTACGCGTCCCGGGGTTACGCCATTACCCGCCATGATCTGGTGTTGAAAGCGGGCTGATGGCGCTCCCACCCAAAACCCCTCCGCGGTTTGTACCCACGCTCACCGAAGTGGTGCAGGTGCCTGGCGTGGCGCCCCTCGCCCCGGGGGCTCCAAATCCGGCGGTCCGCACCACCGTCCTGTCGCCGTCGCAGTCTGTGGCGTTGGCCAGGCCTGCATTGCCCACTGCGCGACCGGCTAGTGCGGCGCAGGTCGCTGCGCCCCCTGCCACAGAGCGTCCTGTGGCCTCCCCGGTGGCTGCGCCAATCCCTGTGGCTGCTCCCCAGCCATCACGTTCTCCGGTATCGCATGTCCAAACTCGCCCGGCGGTTCATGCTGCCATCCCTGCTGGCCAAAAGCCAGGGGCTGCGCCCGTTGCGGCCCGCGCCTTGCCAGATGGGATGGAGGAGTACATGGTGCACCGCGTCATGCAGCGCGTGGATGTAGTGCTGGACCAGCGCTTGCGCGAAGCAATCGCCACAGTGGTGCAGGAGCAGACGCGGTCAGTGCTTCCGCGTCTGCGCGAAGAGATCGAATCGGTGGTGCGGCATGCGGTGTACGAGGCGGTGGCGGACGAGCTGGCGAGTGGTGCGCCCCCTGTGTCCAAGGGATGACAGGGTATTCCCCTGTGGTTTCTCTTGCGTTTAATCGTGTTCCCTAATGATCTGGCCCGTAAATTGCGATATGTTCGCCTGCGTTGAGACACAAGAAGATTCTCAGCGTTTATCTTTACTGGAGATTTGATATGCAATTGAAGTTGAAACTGACCGTGGTTGCTGCTATCGCGGCTGTTGCTGGTGTGGCCTCTGCACAAGAGCAGGTGGTCAAGATCGGCCACGTGGCTCCGGTTTCCGGCGCCCAAGCCCACTACGGCAAGGACAACGAAAATGGCGCCCGCATGGCCATTGAAGAACTGAACGCTCAAGGCGTCACCATCGGTGGCAAGAAGATCAAGTTCGAGCTGCAGGCTGAAGATGACGCTGCCGATCCAAAGCAGGGCACTGCCGCCGCACAAAAGCTGTGCGACTCCAAGGTCGCTGGCGTTGTCGGCCACCTCAACTCCGGTACCACGATCCCCGCCTCCAAGGTGTACAACGATTGCGGCATCCCCATGGTGACGGGCGCTGCGACCAACCCCAACCTGACCAAGCCTGGCTACAAGACCACGTTCCGTATCATCGCCAACGACAACGCCCTGGGCGCTGGTCTGGCCTTCTACGCTGTGGACACCCTGAAGCTCAAGACCGTTGCCATCATCGATGACCGTACTGCTTACGGCCAAGGTGTTGCCGACGTGTTCAAGAAGACCGCTACGGCCAAGGGCATGAAGGTGGTGGACGAGCAGTTCACCACCGACAAGGCCACGGACTTCATGGCCATCCTGACCGCCATCAAGGCCAAGAACCCTGATGCCGTGTTCTACGGTGGTATGGACCCTCAAGCCGGCCCCATGCTGCGCCAGATGGAACAGCTGGGCATGGCCAACGTCAAGTACTTCGGTGGTGACGGCGTCTGCACGTCCGAAATCGCCAAGCTGGCTGCCGGTGCCAAGACCCTGGCCAATGTGATCTGCGCGGAAGGCGGCTCCTCGCTGGCCAAGATGCCTGGCGGTACGGCCTGGAAGGCCAAGTACGACGCCAAGTACCCCAACCAGTTCCAGGTGTACAGCCCCTACACCTATGACGCCACGTTCCTGCTGGTGGACGCTATGAAGCGCGCCAACTCCGTGGACCCCAAGGTGTACGTGAACGAACTCGCCAAGTCCAACTTCAAGGGCGTGACCTCCACCATCGCCTTCGAACCCAACGGCGAAATGAAGAACCCAGCGATCACGCTGTACGTCTACAAGGACGGCAAGAAGACACCTCTGTAATTGGAGTGTTGCTTTCTGCTGCGGGGCATTTCGGTGCCTTGCAGCAATCGCAAAAAAGGCTTCCCTCGGGAAGCCTTTTTTAATTGCGCGGTGTAGTCAGCGTTGCCAACGCCGCAACGGTTTGATCGATTAGCGCCTGACTTGTAGCGAGCCAGGATTCACGATGTTGGTAGGCGTGCCTTTGATGAAATTCACCACATTGTCGAAAGCTGCACCAAAGTAGAGCTCGTAGCTGTCCTGCTCCACGTACCCGATGTGTGGCGTGCAGATGCAGTTTTCCAGGCGGAGCAGGGCGTGGCCTTGCAGGATGGGTTCGCTCTCAAACACGTCCACGGCCGCCAGGCCCGGGCGACCCCGGTTGAGTGCTGCGATGAGCGCGTCGGGTTCAATCAATTCTGCACGGGACGTGTTGACCAGCAGCGAGGTGGGCTTCATGCACGAGAGGTCTTCAAGCGAGATGATGCCGCGCGTTTCGTCGTTCAGGCGCAGGTGCAACGAGATCACGTCGCACTGCGAAAAAAACTCTTCACGCGTGGCGGCAGCCTGGTACCCATCCGTCAGCGCCTGCGCGCGTGAGGCTTCACGCCCCCAGACGCGCACGTTCATGCCAAACGCCCGTCCATAGCCCGCCACCAGTTGTCCGATGCGACCATAACCCCAGATACCCAGTGTTTTACCCCGCAGCACGCTGCCGACTCCGAAGTTGGGGGGCATGGACGCGGTCTTGAGACCGGACTGCTGCCAAGCGCCATGCTTGAGGTTGGAGATGTACTGGGGCAGGCGGCGCATTGAGGCCATCACCAGGGCCCAGGTCAGCTCGGCGGGAGCCACGGGGGAGCCGACCCCTTCTGCCACCGCGATCCCCCGCTCGGTACATGCCGCTACATCAATGTGGCTCCCAATCTTGCCAGTTTGGGCAATGAGCTTGAGCCGCGGGAGCTTTTCAACCAGTTGGCGTGTGATCTGGGTCCGTTCGCGGATCAGCACAATGATGTCGGCGTCTTTGAGTCGCACCGAAAGCTGCCCCAGCCCTTTGACTGTGTTGGTGTACACCTTGGCGGTGTATGCGTCGAGCCGAGAGGCGCAATGCAGCTTGCGCACTGCATCCTGGTAATCGTCAAGGATAACGATATTCATCGTTTGTTCTGCCTTCATAACTCATTGATATTCAAGGCGATTTTGCTGCAACGCCTTGATTTAATTGCATTTTTTCGCTCATTCAGCTGCGCACTTTGTTGTGGCTCTTGGTGTCTGCGCTTGGCTGAATGTGGCTACACTTGCCGCCTTGGCGTAGGTTTGGCGTAGGTTTTTTGAAACCTGCGCCGCCCTGACTTTGAAGGGGTGGCGAATGCAGTTTGACGCGAGGGCCGCAAAGGCTTTGCAGCCTGGTTCTTATATTGTCGTTGATGGGTGCAAAGGCTTACGGCTTGTAGCGTCGGCGAGTCGCAAAACGTGGACGTATCGTTACAAACACCCTGACACCGGTCAAATGAAACAGGTGCGCTTGGGCTACTGGCCCGAGATGCCGCCTGTGGAGGCTGCGGCCCGGTGGTCTGAGCTGCGCGCTGTGCGTGACGGTGGTGGCGACCCCCAGGCCAGCCGCAAGAAGCGCGCCACGGCGGTGCCTCCAGCCCCGGCTGTTTACACCCTGGGCGACCTGGTGCGGGACTACGCCACGGGGTACATGGATGTGCAGCGCGAGGCTAAGGGCGCACGAGCGGTGCGCCAGCGGCTCGAAAAAGCGACGCTGCAGCACCAGGCCCTGCCGGTTGCCGAAGTTACCCGGCGTTTCGCCTTCGACCTCATCACCAGCCTGTCTGACCGGCCCGTGCTGGCCAATTCGGTCAGAACAGAGCTGGGTGCGGCCTGGGACTACGCCATGGATGCCGGGCGCATTCCTGAGGATCTGCCCAACTGGTGGCGCCAGGTGCTGGCTCGCAAGCTGCGCAGCAAGGGTGCCAAGCGCGACGGCGTGCACAAGGGCACCGGCAAGCGCGTGCTGACCGATGCCGAGGTGCGCGGCCTGGTGGCTGGCAACATGCACCTGTTCAGCCAGCAGGTGCAGGACTTTCTGGTGCTGCAGCTGTGGACCTGCACCCGTGGGGCTGAGATCGTGCAGCTGCGCCGCGAGTTCGTGCGGGATGAGGGCGGCGTGCTGTGGTGGACCATGCCCAAAGGGCTGACCAAAAACAGGAACATCGAGGACGCGGTGGACCTGCGCGTGCCGCTGTTTGGCCGTGCGGCCGCCATCGTGCGGCGGCTGATGGCTGGTGACAGTGACTGGCTTTTCCCCAGCGTGTCACGCGCCGGCGTGGTGGGCCCACAAACCCAGGCGTACATGCAGAGCAAAGTGCACTACCGGCAGCCCTACTGCAAAACCCGGCCAGACCATGTGCGCGAGCGCCTGACCGTCACCCACTGGTCGCCCCATGACCTGCGCCGCACTGGCCGCACCATGCTGGCTGCCATGGGCTGCCCGCATGAGGTGGGCGAGGCCATCCTGGGGCACGTGGTGCCAGGGGTGGCGGGTGACTACAACCTCTACCGCTACGACAAAGAGCGGGTCCAATGGCTGGCCGCGCTCGATGCGCGGCTGGAATCCATCGTCACGCAGCCTGCGCCGCTGCCTGCGTAGGCCGGGGCTTGCGGGCGCCGGTGTTGGGTGGTGGCAGCTGGGTGGACTTGGGGCGCGACGCCGCCCAGGTGGCAACCTCGATCGCCAGCCACCCCACGCGGCGGCCTGAGAGCTGGCGCGGCTCGGGGAAGTGGCCCTCGCGCACCATCTGCTGCACGGTGGAGACCGACACGCACAGCGTGGTGGCCACGCCCGGCAGGTCCAGCACCATGGGCGTGCCGGGAATGAGCAGCTTTTCGGGTGGAAATGCGGTGGTGGTTGTATCAGTCATGCCTCATTCCTCCTGAATGCCTTGCTCAAATTCATGCCTTCCACCGCGTGCCCGCGCTTCAGCAGCGCCCGGCACACGGCCGCGCGCTCCTTGTGGCTGTGGCTGGCCTGGCGCACCAGGCCCAGGTAGCTGTTGCCTGCGCTGAAGACCTCGGCGGCTGGCAGGTGCTCGATGCGCTGCAGGGCGCTGGCCAGGGTGCGGCGGCGGGTGGTGCGGCGCCAGGGTTTGATGACCTGGCCAACAAAGTCGATGCCCCGGCTCACGGGCTGCAGGATGGTCTTGCTGGGGTTGAGCTGCACGCCCAGGTTGGCGGGCAGCCAGGCGGTGATATCGCGCAGTGCGGCGCTGAGCCATTGGGCGTCGGGGTGCAGCAGCACAAAGTCATCCACATAGCGCACGTAGTACGGCGCGCGCAGCTGGTGCTTGGCATACTGGTCCAGGCCGTCCAGCAGCACGTTGGCGAAGAACTGGCTGCTCAGGTTGCCGATGGGCAGGCCGGTGTCGGCCGGGGCGTTGAACAGGCTCTTGTGTGCGGGCACGCGGCGTAGGGTGCTGGTCTTGCCCCTTACCTCCACGTCGCTGCGCGGGTCGTGCATGAGGATGGTGGTGGCGAGCGCCAGCCACCAGGGCTCATGGATACGGGCGGCCAGGCGCTGCAGCAGGATGGGCTTGCGGATGCTGACGAAGAAGTTGGCGCAATCGCACTTCAGGTAGAAGGTGGGGCGGACCCAGTTCTGGGTGCAGCTGCGCACCTGGGCTTCCAGTCGCTGGGCGCCGTACAGGGTGCCCCGGCCTGGGATGCAGGCGCAGGAGTCGGCCACAAACGATGCCTCGAAGCGTGGGCCAATATGGTTGTACAGCAGGTGGTGCACGATGCGGTCGCGGAATTGCGCCGCCCACACCTCGCGAGGCTTGGGGCGGGTGATGGCAAAGCAGATGCTGCGCCCGGGCCGGTAGCTGCCGTCCAGCAGTTCGGCATGCAGGTCGCACAGGTTGCGCTCCAGGTGCTGCTCAAACTCGCGGGCGCTGGCTGTGTTGCGCTTGTGCTGGCGGCAGTCGATGTAGGCCTGCAGCAGGGTGTTGAGAGTGGGCACGGTCATGGTGTCAGTCAAAATGCAAAGAGACATGTCCTGGAGGGTGTATGCGGCTCTTTAACGATGAACTCAGTGGGTGGCTAGAAGCGACTGCAGTCACAGAAAGCGATGTCAGAGCAATGGAGAACGTTCTCCAGCGTGGCGACCACCCGAAATGGTTGGATCGAGTTCGCCTGCGCTTTTGGTTGTTCAGTGCGAAGCGCAAACTGCGTCGTGATTTTTTGAACAGTCCAGAGGGTGCCGCGATCAGGTCTGCTAACGCGACTGTGAGTGCTGCAAGGGCGGCATGGGCTGCGCTGCTCATATCGTGTGGCTCGCTGTATGTGTCATATTTGGCTTACATGAAGCCTTAGGTGGGTCGAGCTGTTCGCACAGGCCGTAGGAGCTGCTGCAGCCTCCTGCGCCGTCGTATTCCAGCTCGTCCAGCAGGTTGAACTGCCTGCCGCCGCGGCTGGTCTTGGACCACTCCACGCGAGCCCAGACGTTTAGATCGGCAAACACCTCGCGGCGGTCGCTGGCGCTGTGGCTGTCGGCAAAGAATGTGGAGAACCCGCGCTTGCTGCACATGCTGACGATCCATTCCCAGTCGGCAATGCGCTCCAGGTGGTGTGGCCAGCGGGCGGCGATCTCGCGCAGCTCTTCCTTGCGGCAATTGATGCAGGGCATGCAGCCCACGCGGCCCATGTTTTGCAGGTATAGCGGGTTGGGCTTGATGCCTCTGACTCGGGCAAAGTCAAACACCTGATGGGCAGTCCATGCCACGATGGGGCGGAAGATCCACAGGCCGCCACCGACACGCTCGTACAGCTTGGCATTGCGCCGGGCTTCGGATTCGTCGCGGCGAACGCCCTGCCAGCTGATGACGCGGTGGCCTGACTCCATCAGCTTCAGCTGGTATTCCACGGCCATGTTGCGCTTCAGCTCTTCGGTGCAGAACTGCGCCTTGCGGCTGGGGAAGCGGCCCTTCCACATGCACAGGTCAAGGAATGGATTGCCGCTGGGGTACATCACGGCAAGGGCGCGGCGCTTGGCCTTGTTGGACCAGCGCAGCTTGCGGCCTTTTCGGTCGCGCCCGGTGCGTGCGTCCCGGGCGATGAACATGCGCTTGGCCGCCAGCTGCTGGGTGAAGTCGGCTTTGAGGCGGGTGATCTTGATGCCGAGGGTGGCTTCCAAGTAGTCCAGGTAGGTGTAGACCTCTTCGTGTTCGTTGCCGGTGTCGCAAAAGATGGCGCGAATGGAGTCTGCAGGGCAGTTCTCCAGCGCGATGAGCAGCGTTGCCAGGCTGTCTTTGCCGCTGGAGACTGAAACCACGTGGATGGTGGTGCGTTTGCCCTTTGTGGGGCATGAATCTGCGGACAGGACGGGCGCGGAACTCGTTGTCCTTGTTGTTGGCGTTGCTGTTGCCGTACTCGAAGTCCTGGCAAAAGGCGTTGTTGCGCGAGTACTGCGAAGCGTCGAGCTATCTACGTCGCCCTGCCGAAGGCTTGCGCCGATCAGTGGGGAAACTGCGCCGGACCGGGCCGCGCTGGTTTGCCGCGCGGTGGTTTCCGTGGTGCGCCTGGCGGTGGGGCTGGCAGGCAGCACCGTTGGGGTGCTGGTGCTGCTGGCGCCCAGCGGCTCGACCAGATTCATAAAGCGCACGGGCATGGCGGCCTTGGCTGTCATGCTGCAGGCGCTGCGGCGGTGGTGTCGAACAGGCTGGGCGTATAGCCCTGTGGCTCTGCCGACGGGGTGGCGGTGGCTTGGTTGGCGCCATCGCCCACAGGGCTGCCGGTAAGGCGGGCCCGGGCGGACTTGAGCCAGCCGTTGGCCATCTTGCCGATGGCGTCGGTCAGCTCGATGCTGTTGGCCCACAGGGTGGTGGCGATCAGCCGCTTGGCGTGCGCAGTGCGCAGCAGGATCTGCGCTACCTGCAGGCGTTCCAGCAGCTGCTCCAGGTGGGTGGCGCGGTCTTGCGGCTGGCGGGCCGCGTTGGCGCGGCCGATGAGCACCAGGATCTCCACGCACTCGTCCGCGATGCGGTACCCCATGGACGCACGGAAGGCGCGGGGTATGCGGGCCTGCACGTCGGTGCACAGGTCAAGCAGGGCGGTGCCGTACTTGTGGATTTCAAGGTCGGTGGCGAGGGCCATGGTGCAAAGCGGGGTCTGGTGGGCCAAAAAATCACGCGCGACCGGCGCTCCGCGCCGGTGGGTGGGCGGAAGGGCTTAAGTGCTCAAGTGCTGAAGTTGAACTCTGCGGACAGGACGGGCGCGGAACTCGAAATCCTTGTAGCCGGCGCTGCTGCCGCCGCACTCGAAGACCTGGCAAAAGGCGCCGAGGCGCGAGTACTGCGTGCTGCTCCAGTACCAGTCCTTTTGCTGGAACAGCTCTGGCACGGTGGCCGACAGGGCGCGCAGCTCGGCGGTGGCGGGCAAGTACCAGTCGGTATGACCGCCCAGGTCCAGGGCCCTGATGCGCAGCGCCAGTTGCAGTCCTGCGGCGACCATGGCGTCGGTGTTGGCCTGGCCGTCGGTCTTGCTGTCGGCTCCGGCGATGGTGGTGTAGTCCTCAGACCAAGTGGTGTCTTCAATGTCGGCCGATGCCTCTGACACGATCAGGGCGTAGTCCTGGCTGCCGTCGGCGGCTGCGCCGCGCAGGATGGCGCCAAAGTGGCCGCCATGGGTGGCGAGCAGGGAGCCGAACAGGGGAAGGGTGATGGTGCGCATGGGGTGCTGCCTTTCAAAAAATTGCGTCGGACCGGCGCTGCGCGCCGGTGGTGGGTGGGCCAAAGTGACGAAGGGTTGGAGGGCTAAAGTTGAATGCTGCGGACAGGACGGGCGCGGAACTCGTCGTCCTTGAAGTAGGCGCTGCTGTCGCCGCACTCGAAGTCCTGGCAAAAGGCGCAGTAGCGCGAGCACTGCGAGCTGCTCCAGTACCAGCGTGAGGTCTTGAACACCTGGGGCGCGTGCAGGTAGCACATCAGCAGCTCAATGCGGCTGGGCAGGTAGTAGTCGGTATGGCCGTCTTCGGTGTACTTGGCGGCCCACTCGGCTGCGGGGTATTTGTCGCTGGCGGCCACCAGGGCGGTGGTGTTGGTGCGGCCGTCGGTCTGGCTGGTGGCGCCTGGGGCTTCTTCGCCGTAAGGGCCCCAGGTCAGGTCTTCGGCCTCATTGGTGCCCACCACCAGGTGGCGGGCTGGCAGGCCAAACTGGGCGGGCAGGGTGCAGATGAAGATGCCGCCTTGGCCGGGCCACGGCTGGCCGGGTTCGGGTGGGGTGAGCGCGGTGGTGGCTGCAGGTGCAGGTGCCGATGGGGCGGCCACGGCGGTGCGCATGGTGTTGCCGCCTTTCGCAAGGAGCTGCAGCGCTTCCAGCGTCTGCTGCGCCAAGTCGATGCCGATTTGTGAGGGGGGCAAGGGCTCGCCGGTGTGCAGCAGGTTGATATTGATGGTTTCGATGTGCATGGTGGGTGCCTTGGTGGTGGGTGAATCGGAGGTGACTGGGGGTTAGGCGGTGGCCAGCTCAGGCCGCAGCGCACGCTCTACGCTGGCTGTGCCCACGTCGCCACGCCGCAGCTGGTACTCCAACTCCAGCGCGCCGGTGGCCAGGCTGGTCTCGGCCAGTTGGGGCAGCAGGCGCTCGATGGCGGCCAGGCCGCTGGTGATGGCGGCGCGTTGCTGCTCCAGTGCGGAGGGGGTGGCGGCCACGTCGCCCAGGGCGTTGGCGGTGCCCAGCAGGATGCGGGCCTCTGGCGTGTCTCCCAGGCCGTGCAGGCCTGCAGCGTGTGCCACGGTAAAGACAAGGCGGCCCATGGTGTCGGCCACCTGGGCGGCGTCGCTGCCCATGTAGGCGTGGATGCCGGCGGTGGTGCGCAGCTGCATGACCTCATCCATGATGCGCACGCGCACCAGGGCGTGGGCGATGCGGTTGTGCGCCAGGTCGTTCTCGGTGGCGCGGGTGCCGTGGGGGGTGTAGCTAAGGCCGCGCTTGAACTGGGCGGCGCGTCTTTGTTCGCGGTTCATGGCTGGGGTACCTCTTCAATGTGGCCGTCAGGGAAGTGCAGGCGGTTGCCCACGCGGCTGGGCAGGTGGTAGGCGGCAAAGCGGGCGTCGGTCAGGCCAGGGTTGCGGTCCAGTTCGGGGCAGCGGTAGTGCGGGCTGTTCAAGAATTCGCTGCGCTCGCGTGCTTCGCGGTCCACACGCTCGGCCTGGGCGCGGCGGCGGGCTGCGTTGGCGGCGCGGGTGGCTGCGCTTTTTTGCACCGGGGTGGGGTGGCGGGCCTCGTAGCTGC
>NZ_JBWKYJ010000038.1:0-42059 GCF_059423685.1 Acidovorax sp. GW460-11-11-14-LB4
CATTTTGCAAACCTCGCTGCGATCAGCGAAGCCTTGAATTCTAGCACAGTTTTTAAAGAACTGTCAAACTTTTGCTTCCCTTTTTCACCCCGCCTCAACGATCATCTGCAATCCGCAACAACCATCTCTACCGAGCGAAGCCTTGTATTCTATACCGGTTTTAAACCACCAAGAAGACAAAACCAAACTTTCTTCGCCAACCTTCCGAGTCATCCGCCGCAGCACCTAAGCACCACCACAAACCACCCCATCGACCCCAACACTTTTTGCGCTCAGGTCTCAGTAGCGAAGCCTTCGACTATAGCACGACTTTCAGGGCCGGCAAGAAAAATCAGACTCGCCACTTTTCTAGCAGCTTCTCCGGACTCAGGCTGTCGTAGCCCTCAAAGGGTTGATGGATCCAAGGATTGCTCGGCAAAAACTCCACGGAGTAATCTGGAGAAAACGTCGATAGACCTTTCGTCCAGATCACGGCGCTACGTAGCTCGGTGATGGGCGCGTAGTTGGTCTTAAGCATGTTGATCACCGCGTGCAAGGTGTGCCCTGAATCAGCCAGATCATCGACCAAGAGCACGCGCCCTGCAATTTCACCCTTGGGCGTGGTGATAAAGCGTGCAATATCAAGATGTCCTTGCACCGTTCCTGCCTCGGCACGGTAGGAGCTCGTAGACATGATCGCTAACGGCTTATCAAAGATACGACTGAGAATGTCACCTGGGCGCAACCCACCGCGAGCGAGACAGAGAATGGTGTCGAACGCCCAACCCGACTGATGAACTTTCAGCGCCAACTTTTCGATGAGGCTGTGGTACTCGTCATAGCTGACATAGAGGTGTTTTCCGTCTTCGGTCAACATAGTGGATGATTCCTGAATAGTTGGCGTTTACTTGATGGCAGCAAGGCAAAACTGTAGATCAGACGGCGACATAAGGATGGCGCATCATGATCGTATGATCGCGATCAGGACTGGTTGAGATCATGTCGATCGGAACCCCCGTCACTTCTTCGATGCGCTCAAGATAGCGGCGCGCACTTTCGGGCAGTTTGTCGTACTCGGTCACCCCTACGGTGGAATCACTCCAGCCAGGGAGCGTTTCATAAATTGGCGTGCACCGAGCGATGTCCTCAGCGCCCATGGGAAGCAAATCAATACGCTGACCGTCGAGCTCGTAGCCTGTGCACAGCAACAACTCGTTCAACCCGTCCAGCACATCCAGCTTGGTGATGCAAAGGCCAGTAAGGCCATTGACTTGGGCACTGCGCTTCAACAAAGCTGCATCAAACCAGCCACAGCGACGGCTACGCCCGGTTGTCACTCCCTTTTCAGCGCCCACTGTACTCATGTGATAACCGGGCGTACCAGGCACTTCCCAATCCAGCTCTGTAGGGAAAGGCCCGCCACCCACACGGGTGCAGTACGCCTTGGTAATGCCGAGGATGTAATGAAGCATGCCCGGCCCCACGCCAGATCCTGCGGCAGCATTCCCCGCCACACAGTTACTGGACGTGACATACGGGTATGTGCCATGGTCTACATCCAGCAGGGTCCCTTGAGCGCCCTCAAAAAGAAGATTGGCACCCGCGCGATTCGCCTCATTGAGCTCTCGCGACACATCAGCCATCATGGGCTTCAGCAACTCTGCATGGCGCATGGCTTCGGCGTACACGACATCAAATTGCACCTTGCCATCCTGGATGTATGGCTTCAGCGCATCGCCAAAAACGAACTTTGCAGAGCCCAGGTACGTGGTGAGCACATGATTGTGCAAATCCAGTAATTCGCGCAGCTTAGAAGCAAATCGCTCAGGGTACTTCAAGTCCTGTACGCGCAAGGCACGGCGGGCAATCTTGTCCTCGTAAGCTGGACCAATGCCACGGCCGGTGGTACCAATCTTCTCAGCCCCCCCCTGCTCTCGGGCCGCCTCACGCGCAACATCAATTGCCGCGTGGAAAGGCAGGATCAGCGGGCAAGCCTCACTGATACGCAGGCGCGAACGAACCTCGACACCGGCTTTCTCAAGCCCCTCAATTTCCTCAAACAACTTCGCTGCAGAAAGTACCACGCCATTGCCGATGTAGCACTTGACCCCAGGGCGCATGATGCCGCTCGGGATCAAATGCAGCGCCGTCTTCACACCATTGATCACCAGTGTGTGGCCAGCGTTGTGCCCCCCCTGGAAACGCACAACCCCTTGAGCGCTCTCCGTCAGCCAATCGACCAACTTGCCTTTGCCTTCGTCGCCCCACTGGGTACCGACCACCACTACGTTGCGACCTTTGGTTGCTTTCATCTCAAACCCAATTCAAATGACAATTGCTCAAACAGCCTGCACGACCCAACGGCCCGCAACCTGAACCAGTTCACGATCACAGTGGAACTCATCCACCTCACTCTCGTGCCCTGGCAAAACACACACCACTGTTTCCCCAGCGGACCGAAGCTCTCCAATCGCTGCATTCACATCCGCAGCCTCGCCCCAGGGAGCACGAATGGCGGCTTTCAGCGCACGGGGTGGCACCACGCCAACCACCTGCTTGATGTCCAAACTGAATCCCGCCGCAGGACGATTTCGGCCAAACACTGCCCCCACCTCGTCGTACCGGCCGCCGCGCACCAGGGCATCGCTGGCACCGCGCGCATAGATCGCGAAGCGTGCACCGCTGTAGTAGGCATATCCACGCAAATCAGCCAAGTCGAAAGTGACAGAGGCTCCGTCAAGACGCGACGCCAACCACTTCAAATTTGATAGCACTTGAGACACACCAGAAATGCGCTTCAGCGCATTTTCAGCCTCAGCCAGAACAGCAGCGTCTCCATATAGCTGGACAAGAGCGAGAAGGCCTTGCCGAGAATCCTCAGGAAAGCCACGCGTCAAGACTGTCAACTCTCCCGCATCCTTGGCCGCCAAAGCAGAATGAATGCCGCTGAGCAGTTGCGGGCTCACGCTCACACCAGCCAACAGGCTGCGGACGATGCGCACGTCCGCAAGATCAATGGTTGTGTCGCGTACATTGGCAACTCGCAAACACTCCCGAGCTAACTGCAAAGCCTCAAGGTCGGCCTCCAGCCCGGTATGCCCGTAGATTTCGGCACCAAACTGAAGAGGCTCGCGGGTGGCATGCGGGCGGTCAGGACGCGTGTGCAACACAGGACCACAGTAGCAAAGACGTGTCACACCTTTGCGATTGAGCAAATGCGCATCAATGCGAGCAACCTGCGGAGTCGTATCAGCTCGCAGCCCCATGGAACGACCAGATAGCTGGTCCACCAGCTTGAAGGTTTGCAGATCCAGCGCTTCGCCAGTGCCCGTAAGGAGAGATTCCAGATGCTCCAACAGCGGGGGCATCACTAACTCATAACCATAACAGCGGGCTGTATCAAGCAGCCCGCGACGCAATTCTTCGATGTGCCGCGCTTCAGACGGCAAGACATCGGCAATGTGATCCGGCAGGACCCAAGCAGACATGGAGAAAAGGGGAGGCTGTTAAAACCGTGATTCTACCGGGACCGGGCGAGACTCCCCAAGGAATCTCCTAGTCAAGGGGTGTGACAGCGTTCAGAAACAGAGCATCAGAAGACCCGCAGCAAGGGCCAACAATGCGAAAAAGCGTATTTGGCCATCCTGCAATTGAGCGATCTGTGCAACCGTACGTTTCCAGACCTGGGGGGACAAAAAAGGCACAAAACCCTCAATTACCAGGACCAAGGCAAATGCCGTCCAAAGACTGTCCCACATCATTCACCTCTCACAACCAGCGCCACTTGTTTACTTGCGTGGAGCAACAGGCGCCGATGCAGACGCTGAGCCGCGAAAGACCTTGAAGAAGTCAGAGGACGATGGGTCCAGCACCATCACATCGCTTTTCTTATTGAAACTGCCCTTGTACGCCTCGAGACTGCGATAAAACTGGGCAAATTGAGGATCTTTGCCAAACGCTTCGGCGTAGATGCGGGCCGCTTCCGCGTCGCCCTCACCTTTCAGCTTTTGAGCATCCCGATAAGCATTGGCAATTGTGATCTCGCGCTGACGATCTGCGTCTGCACGAATCTTTTCGCCTTCTGCAGCACCTGTAGAGCGCAACTCATTGGCCACGCGCTTTCGCTCCGCTTCCATGCGCCGGTACACAGATTCAGTAATGGCTTCCACGTAATCAACACGGGTAATACGCACATCCACCACATCAACCCCCCAAGGCTTGGAACCACGAACTGTCTCCAAGACTTCGCGCTTGACATCAGCCATCAGCGCTTCGCGTTTGAGTGAGAGCAGCTCTTTCACCGTGCGCTTGTTGATTTCCTCCTGGAAAGCATTGCGAACCACCCGATTGAGCTGCATGGCGCCCGCCGTCTCATCCAGCCCAACGTTGCGAATGTACTCAGTGGGCTCGGAAATGCGCCAGCGCACATACCAGTCGATAACGACACGCTGCTTTTCAGCAGTCAACATGGGCTCGGTGTCCGTGCTGTCCAAAGTCAGCAAACGCTTGTCTATGTAAGTGACGTTCTGAAATGGAGGAGGCAGCTTGAAATTGAGGCCAGGCTCCGTGATCACTTCTTTGATCTGACCCAGTGCATACAACACTCCAAACTGCCGCTGGTCCACAACAAAAAGCATGGAGCTCATGAGAGCAAGCACCACCAGAAGGGTAGATGCAATAAAACCGACTCTGTTCACGAACTACTCCTAGCGGGATTCACGTTCACGGGTGCGGCTAGTGTCGCGCGCGCGAGCGTCATTCGAAAAGGTTGGTGCGGGTGTTGCTGGTGACACCGCTGGAGGCACGCTGGTGGCCGCAGGGGCATCCAGCGCTCCGGACCCGCTTGCTACGCCTTGCATAATTTTGTCGAGCGGCAGGTACAGCAAATTGGAGCCTTGACGCGACTCCACCAGCACCTTGGTCACGTTGCCATAAATCTGCTGCATCGTGTCCAGATACATACGATCACGGGTTACCTGCGGAGCCTTCTGGTACTCCGCCAAAATAGAAGCAAACCGTTGCGAGTCACCTTGAGCCTGCGCAACGATCCTCGCCTTGTACGCAGCAGCCTCCTCGTTCAGACGAGAGGCAGAGCCCACAGCGCGTGGAATCACATCATTCGCGTAAGCCTGTGCCTCGTTTTTGGCACGCTCGCGCTCCTGTCCAGCTTTGAGGACATCATCAAAGGAGGACTGCACCTGCTCAGGCGGCCGCACACCGCCCTGTTGCAAATTGATGCCAACAACTTCGACGCCAACTTTGTAACGGTCCAATATGGTCTGCATGAGCGCGCGAACGCGAGGCGCAATCTGATCCCGCTCTTCAGCCAATGCCGTGTCCATGCGCATCTTGCCCACCACCTCGCGAACGGCGGTCTCAGCTGCTTGAACCACGGCATCTGAGGGATTCTTGCTTTCGAAAAGCCATGCCCTGGCATCGCTCAGGCGATACTGAACGGCAAACTTGATCTCCACGATGTTTTCGTCTTCGGTCAGCATCGCGGACTCTCTCAAGCCCGTGCTTTTGATGACCGTGTCCCTCCCCACATCAGCGGAGCGAATTTGTGTCACAAAAACCAGCTCATGACGCTCAATTGGGTAAGGCAAGCGCCAGTTAAAACCTGCACCCACTGTGCTTTTGTACTTACCGAATTGCGTAATGACGGCTTGCTGGCCTTCTTGCACTATGAAGAAACCTGTGCCCATCCAGATCACGAATGCAATGCCAGCAATCAAGCCCACACCCACACCGGCGCTTTTCATATCAGGTTGAAAGCCACCGCCAGCCCCTCCTCCCGGGCCACGACCAGAACCATTCTTTCCCCCGAACAGACTGCCAAGCTTGCGATTAAGGTCACGCCAGAGCTCGTCGAGATCAGGCGGCTGCTGGCCATTGCTTGGCCGCTGATCCCCACCCCTCTGACCTGCGGGTGGCGCTGCAGGTCGATCCTCAGGGCGCACGCTACCGTCCTCCGACTTATCATCCCCGCGACCCCAGCGTGGATCGTTCAGATTGAACATGCCCCGAATACGGTCCGGCAATGAAGCCCAGCGTAGGGTGCGAGTATGAAAATTCATGCGCAAAATCTCTGGTTCTCTGATGGCGTCATTCGATCATGCATTGTGCCCAATCAGGGCAACACATCCGGCAATTCAAGGGCGTCTGCTGGGGTCATATCCTCACGCGTAGCCAGCAACCTATCGGCCAAAGCGTGGCGCAGATCATCAAGACCTTCTCCAGATCGAGCACTTACGAACAGACGGGAAAGCGACTGCCCCCCCACTTCGTATTGGTCTACCAGCAGGGAGGGGCGTCGCTCTTCGGGCAATGCGTCAAGCTTGTTGAACACCAGTATCTGCGGAATATCCGATGCACCAATTTCCAGCAACACCCGCTCCACCTGCGCCATCTGCTCCGGGAAATCCGGGTTGGAAGCATCCACCACATGAAGCAGCAGATCTGCATCGACAGCCTCTTGCAGCGTAGCCTGAAAGGCATCCACCAATCCGTGCGGGAGATCCCGGATAAAGCCCACCGTATCGGACAGAGAAACAGATCGCGCCGCATCTGCCAGATACAACTGGCGTGTTGTAGTGTCTAGCGTGGCAAAAAGTTGATCCGCTGCATACGCTCGCGCTTTCACCAAAGCATTAAAAAGCGTGGACTTACCCGCGTTGGTGTATCCAACAAGCGAAATATTGAAGGTATCGCGCCTCTCGCGCTGGCGCCGCTGCGTGGAGCGCTGACGCTTGACCTTGATCAAGCGCTCTCTGGTGCGCTTGATCGCGTCACCAATCATCCGTCGATCCAGCTCGATCTGCTTTTCACCCGGACCGCCCCGGGCACCGATACCGCCAGTCTGGCGCTCTAGGTGAGACCAGCGCCGCACCAGCCGTGTACTCACATACTGCAGCTTGGCGAGCTCAACCTGAAGCTTGCCTTCGTGGCTTCGCGCACGTTGCGCAAAGATCTCCAGAATCAACAACGTGCGGTCATTAACGGGAAGCTCGATATGACGTTCCAGATTACGCTGCTGCGCGGGGCTGAGTGATTGGTCAAACAGCACCTCCAATGCCCCATGCATCTGGGCCAAGGTGCGAATTTCATCCGCTTTGCCAGAGCCAATAAAGAGTGCCGCGTCCGGCGCTTTCCGCTTGCACGTAATGCGAGCAACAGGCCGTAAACCCGCCGTCTGGGCGAGCAGTCCCAACTCTTCCAACTCAGCATCGAAGTGGGGAAGACCAAAATCAACGCCCACCAGCAACACCGGCGTCATAGCGGACGAGGATGCGGAAGCCGAACTCAAAGCCAACCACCCTCTCCCTGCTCTACCTCGCTCAGAAAGCGAGCCCCGCTACCAGACAACAACTCAAGGGTTGCTGTTGTCAGCATCAGGGGTTTCTGAGGTAGAGAAATTGACCGCCCGACCTGGAACGATCGTAGAAATCGCGTGTTTGTAAACCATCTGCGTCACCGTATTGCGCAGCAACACCACATACTGGTCGAAAGACTCGATTTGCCCCTGCAGCTTGATCCCGTTGACCAAATAGATGGACACTGGAACATGCTCCCGACGCAATGCGTTAAGGAAGGGGTCTTGCAAAAGCTGGCCTTTATTGCTCACGATATTCTCCGTGTTCAAGTGTTGTTGTAAACCAGCACCTTACCACAGCCAGACGCACGCTCTGGCTTTAACACACATGGCCCCTCGACTGAGGAGCCTTTGTCGTCAAGCCTCGTCTTTGTCCGCAAAAGGATTGTGCGAGGTTTTCATCTCAATGCGCAAAGGGGTCCCCACAAGATCAAACTCCTTGCGGAAGCGCCCTTCCAAGAATCGCTTGTAAGCATCAGTCACGTGCTCCAGCGAGTTACCATGGATCACGATCACGGGCGGATTCATGCCGCCTTGGTGCGCATACCGCATTTTGGGGCGGAACATCCCCGCCCTCTTGGGGCTTTGGAACTGAACTGCCTCCAGCAACAGTCGGGTGAGCACTGGCGTGGACATCTTGCAGGTGGCCGCCCGGTGGGCCTGGGCAATAGATGTCCATAGAGGGCCAAGCCCCTGACGCTTCTTCGCAGAAATGAAGTGCAACGAAGCAAACTTCAGAAACGCTAGCCGCGTCTCAATGGAGCGCTCCAAGAGCTGTCGTTGGTAGTCATCCACGGCATCCCATTTGTTCACCGCCAGAACCACAGCGCGGCCACTCTCCAGAATATAGCCCGCGATATGGGCATCCTGGTCCGTTACCCCCTGGGTGGCATCGAGCAATAACAGCACCACATTTGCGGACTCGATGGCTTGGAGCGTTTTCACTACCGAGAATTTTTCGATAGCCTCAAACACCTTCCCTTTGCGGCGCAGTCCTGCAGTATCCACCAGCTCAAAGCGCTGGCCATTGCGCTCAAAAGGCACAGTGATGGCATCGCGGGTCGTGCCGGGCATATCAAATGCCACCAGTCGCTCTTCGCCAAGCCACGTGTTGATCAGGGTGGACTTACCCACGTTGGGGCGCCCCGCCACGGCAAGCTTGATTACGCCCTTGTCCAACGCCGTATCCGAATCGTCAGGCTCAGGCAGATTGAGCGGCTCCAGCGCAATGTCAACCAAACTGCGTATGCCCTGCCCGTGCGCCGCAGACACAGGATAAACCTCGCCCAGCCCCAGCTCATAGAACTCCGCTAGTTGGACGCCCTGGAGCATGCCCTCCGCTTTGTTGGCGACGAGCACGCAAGGCTTGCCCAAGCGACGCAAGTAATTGGCAATGTCGTGGTCTTGCGCGGAAACACCTGCACGGGCATCCACCACAAAAATCACCACGTCCGCCTCTGCGACGGCCTGCTGCGTTTGTTTGGCCATCTCGCGGTAGATGCCGCTGGAAGCGTCGGGTTCGAAGCCACCGGTATCAATGACGATGTACTCGTGTTTTCCCTGCTTGCCGTTACCGTAGTGCCGGTCACGCGTAAGTCCCGCAAAGTCAGCGACGATAGCGTCACGCGACTTGGTCAGACGGTTGAAGAGCGTGGACTTGCCGACATTCGGACGCCCCACGAGGGCGATAACTGGCTTCATTGAATAAGACCGATCAATCTGGACGGAATCCGTAAATGCCGCCATTGCGGGTAACAACCACCAGGGTATCTGCAGCCACGACTGGGGCAGCAGCGATGGCAGACCCATCTGTCGCCAGCCTGTTCAGGGGCGAACCATCTGTACGAGACAGCAAATGCACCAAACCCGAGTCGTCACCGACGACTACCGAGCGCCCTAGAAGCAACGGCGCCGTGAGTTTGCGGTATTTAAGTCGATCGATACCCCACAAGCGTGAACCATCCGCGCGGCGCCACGCAACAAGAGTGCCATTGCTCTCAGAGCCAAAAATGGCCTCTGCATCGCCGTGAACGCCTTCTGCTCCGCTAGCAGGCTGCGTCCAGACGGTCGTTCCCCTTGCCGTGTTCACACAACCCACAGCAGCTTGAAAAGATCGAGCGCACACTGTTTCTCCCACACGGCTCGTGCGCCCCACCAACTCGACAAGGCGCTCCACATCATTGGTGCCCCGTGCGCTGGCAATGGGAGTCTCCCATCGTACACTGCCATTGTCAGGATTCAATCCGACCAAACGGCCTGACAACCCCACCACCAGTGTGTCACCCACAGCGGTCAAGACACCAGCCTGGCGCAATATCAAAGGCTCGCCGGGGCGCTGCAGGGACCAGAGACGACGACCTGTCGACAAATCATAGGCAGACACGGATCGATCTGCCGACAACACGAAAACACGACCGCCTGCAACCAGAGGTGGTGTGAATACCTGAGCAGCGAGCGTCTCACGCCAGCGCTCACGCCCCCCATCAATAACGATCAGTGCATTGTTACGCGAGACCACCGCCGCGAACTTGCCATCGCTACCCACAGCTGCCGACAGAGGCTCAGCCAGCGCTGCTCGCCAGATATCCCCCCCCGTACGCGCATCCAGGGCTGCCACCGCACCATCAGCTGACGCGACGGTCACCACATTGCCAGCAACATGGACCTCCAATGGCAATCCAGCCACATTGCCAAGGCGCGCAGTCCATGCTTGCCGCACGCCCAGAACGGCCACATTGGCTCCGAGGTCGGCAGGCACAGGCTTAGACTTGTCGGCGCTCCACAAAGAACAACCGGCCAACGTGGCAGCCACTAGTGCTACCACCAGACCGCGCACAAAAAATTGGTGCCCTGACCTTGCGTTGATAGGCGACGACATGGTTATTTGGACTCCGCAGGTGTTGCGGTTGAAGAGACAGCAGAAGCCACATTCACACCTTGCAGCGAGACACCCAGCGCGTTCAGCTTGATTTCCACCAGACGGCGGTACTCGACACTGTCTTCGAACCCCTTATATGCCTTGGTGTACTCAGCAATCGCGTCCTGACGCTTGTCCTGGAGCATCAGGACGTCACCCTTGCGGTCCGCCACAACAGAGGAGAATTCCGGCGCGAAACTGCTGGACAGCTGCTTTAGTGCTTCGTCATAGTTCTTTTGATCCATGAGCACACCAGCCAATCGCAACTTGGCCAAGGCCTTGAGGCCCTCGTCTGACGATTGTTCTGCAACCCACATAAGCGCCTCTTTGGCGCCTTCGACATTACCAGTGCCCTGCATGGCCTTGGCGAGGGTCAAGCCTGCCTGCCCAGCTTGGACAGTCCCTGCATATTTAGACTTCAGATCTGCAAAAGCTTGTTCCATGCGGACGTTATCGGCAGACCGCGCAGCCACATCCACAGCATCAAACAATGCAGCCGCCTGCGTGGCCTGCCGGGTTTGCCAGTACTGGTAACCGTTCCAAGCAGCCGCTGCACCTGCAACGACAATGACCACGGAGCTGATCAACGTGCCCCAGGTGTTCCAAAAATGCTTGAGCTGGTCTAGCTGCTCTTGTTCTTCAAGGTCGAGATGATTTGCCATGGAATGTGATTGGGTTAGCGGGTGGATTGTAGGGTGGCCGACCATTGCGCGACCAAGTCCAGCGGGCGCTCGGTTTGCTCACCTGCGCCATCACGCAAGGCTTTGACAGTCACCATGCCACGAGACAGCTCATCATCGCCAAACACCAGCGCGTGCATTGCACCACTGGCATCAGCCTTCTTGAATTGCGATTTCATACTGCCCATGCCCTCCAGCGAAGGGGCCGCGTGCATCTGGACACGAACACCATGTTGGCGCAATTGCTCGACAGTAGCCACAGCCCGAGGTAACGCGGCCGCCGAAGGGACAATGGCATAGACGTCCGGAACCAGCAAAGGGGTGGCACTTTGCTGCTCCTTGAGCAACTCCAGTACCCTTTCGACCCCCAACGCCCAACCCACCGCCGGTGCGGCCTTGCCACCGATTTGTTCGATCAAGTAGTCGTAGCGCCCCCCACCGCAGATCGTGCCCTGCGAGCCCAACTGATCCGTCACAAACTCGAACACAGTGAGGTTGTAGTAGTCCATGCCACGCACCAGGCGAGGATTGACAGTCCAAGCTATCCCGTTGGCATCAAGAATGGCCTTGACGGCATTGAAATGCGCCAAAGACTCCTGACCCAGAAAGTCAATCAAACGAGGCGCTGCTTCCACCAGCGACTGCATCGCGGGATTCTTGGTGTCGAGGATGCGCAGAGGGTTGCTGTGCAGCCGCCGACGCGCCTCCTCGTCAAGAGCATCGACGTGCTGTTCCAGATACGCGATCAATGCAGCACGGTGAGCCTTGCGCTCGTCCGGCTGCCCCAAACTGTTGAGTTCGAGACGCACATTCTGCAGGCCAAGGTCGCGCCACAGGGCACTCGCCAGAAGAATCAACTCGGCATCGACCTCGGCACCCGGAAACCCCAGTGCCTCGGCGCCGATCTGGTGAAACTGGCGGTAGCGTCCGCGTTGGGGACGCTCATGACGAAACATGGGGCCCATGTAGTACAGGCGCTTACCGCCGTCGTACAACATGGAGTGCTCTGCAACCGCACGCACCACACCAGCTGTCGCTTCGGGGCGAAGCGTCAGCTGCTCCCCATTGAGACGGTCCTCAAACGAGTACATCTCTTTCTCGACAATGTCGGTGACCTCGCCCAATCCACGTACAAACAACGGTGTGGGTTCGACAATGGGTGTGCGGATATTGCGATAGGCGTAGCGCGCCATCAGGTCGCGCACCTTGGCCTCCAGCCACTCCCAACGGGCAGATTCCGGAGGCAGGATGTCGTTCATGCCCTTCACCGCAACCAGCTTCTCTGGTTTGGACGAGGGACTGCTTTTTTCGTTACTCACAGCGCTTCTTTTCTATGTCTGGCGGAAATTTACATAAGCTGGACAGACCACCTCCCGAGGCTTTACGGTGCGGGTGGCTGCAGCACTACCGGTCAAGCAGCAGACACCCCGGCGCCAAACCGCTTTTCGATGTACTGCTCGACGATGCGATGGAATTCATTGGCGATATCGTCACCGCGCAGGGTCATTGCCTTCTCGCCATCAATGAAGACAGGGGCGGCAGGCGCCTCACCCGTCCCCGGCAGACTGATTCCAATGTCTGCGTGCTTGCTTTCACCCGGGCCATTGACGATGCAGCCCATAACTGCAACCCGTAGCGATTCCACACCCGGATAACGCACGCGCCACACAGGCATTTGCGCACGCAGGAAATCGTCGATTTGCTTGGCCAGGTCCTGAAAGGTGGTGCTGGTGGTACGGCCACATCCCGGGCAAGCGGTAACGCTGGGCACAAAAACCCGCATGCCCAAGGCCTGCAAGATTTCGGATGCCACAACCACCTCTTGGGTACGCGCCTCGCCTGGCTGGGGTGTCAACGACACACGAATCGTGTCGCCAATACCCTCTTGCAGCAGCACAGACAATGCGGCCGCCGAAGCAACCGTTCCCTTGGTGCCCATACCGGCTTCGGTGAGACCCAGGTGCAAAGCGTAGTCGCAACGGCGTGCCAACTCGCGGTACACAGAGATCAAATCCTGCACTCCGCTGACTTTGCACGACAAGATGATCTGGTTGCCGTCCATCCCCATGGCCTCTGCACGACGCGCAGATTCAATGGCCGATGTGATGAGGGCCTCGTACATGACCTGACGAGCCTCCCATGGATTGCTGCGGCGGCTGTTCGTATCCATCAGCTCAGCCAGCAACTCCTGATCGAGACTGCCCCAGTTGACACCGATGCGCACAGCCTTGTTCCAGCGCATGGCAGCCTCGATCATTTGACCAAATTGCTTATCGCGCTTGTCACCTTTGCCCACATTGCCAGGGTTGATTCGGTACTTGGACAAAGCCTGGGCGCAGTCCGGAAACTCGGTGAGCAGGCGGTGTCCGTTGTAGTGAAAATCGCCCACCAAGGGAACGTTCTCACCCATGCGATCCAGTTGTTCTCGAATGTACGGTACCGCTGCAGCAGCTTCTGGCGTATTAACGGTGATGCGAACAAACTCCGACCCCGCCTGAGCGAGCTCCTTGACCTGAATCGCGGTCCCAATGGCATCGACGGTGTCGGTGTTGGTCATGGACTGCACGCGCACGGGAGCATCCCCCCCCACGGTCACCACACGCGAACCCCAGACAACTTTCGCTTGGCGCGAACGTCTAGGTAAGGGCGAAGCAATCGCCACCGGCCCAAAATCAATCGGGGAGTTTTCCACTATTTCACCTCGAAACGCGCCACGTTTTCACGGGCGACTGCCGTCAGATCAAACGGCTTTCCTCGAACAATCACTTCCGTCGCGTCAGCGCGACCGACAATCACTGCCAGGGGCGTGGGTGCCGACACCGATACCGACTCTCCCGCCGCCAGATTGCGTTGCAACGCCAGTGCACCATTGGCATCGCGAACTTGCACCCATGACGCACCGCGCGCGCGCAGCACCAGGGGACCGGAGGGAGCATCTGCCGCGCCATCAGCGGCCGAAACAGCGCCCGCAGACACGCCACTGCCAGCGGCAAAAGGCGCTGGAGGTGCAGCGGCAGGTGGCGCAGCAGACACAGGCACCGAAGCCGCCGAAGCAGCGGCGGGCGATGCAGAAATAGATGCATCGGCGGGGCGCTCCACCGTTGGTGGCACCACTGCAGGTGCAGGCTCGGAGGCATTGGCCGGCAAAGCATCTGGCACCGCAACGGGCACTGGATCGGAAGAATCCCCTGGCGTGGAATGCCGAGGGACAAAGAACAAAACCACAGCTCCCACCAACAGCGCAAGAACGACCAACACCACCGAACGCGAGCCGGAACCTGAACCCGCGAATGACGCCGAAGAGGACGACGAAGATTTGCCGGCACTACCCTTCACGGGTGCATTGATACCCGCGCTGTCCACAGACAGACGAGGACTTTGACTTTGGGGAAGCAAAGACAAAATGGGCGCTGGGTCAATTTTGAGGGTACGGCAAACACTCGAAGCCAGCGCGCGCACAAATACGGTGTCAGGCAGCACTGTGTAGTTATCTGCCTCCAGGGCTTCCAGCTTGCTGACGGGTACTTTTAACGCAACCGCCAGGGCTGCGATGTGCATGCCTGCCGCCTGCCGGGCCTCCTTGAGCAAGCCGCCCGCCGTCACTCCGCTCTCCACCACCTCACTCATTGAAAGCCCCACGTTCGTATGCACCCAGCTCCCTGGAATCCGGGAAGCGCTTGCGCAACTGAGCAGCCAGTTGCCTCATTGCCACGGTGTCGCCCAAAGCCCGCTCCACCTTGATGCCCAGCCACAACGATTCAGAGTTGGCGAAATCGCTGTTGTTGAGCCGTCGAATGTAAAACTGCGCACGCGACAACTCGTTGCGCCGCAGCAAGAGCGCCGCGAGGTGATAACCGACCACCGGATTCGCAGCATCGAATTCATAGGCCTTCAAGAAAGACTGTTCCGCTTCGGGAAACTGTCCCGCCCCTGACTGGCACAGGCCACGGGCCATCCACGTTTTGCCACGCGCTGTATAGGCGGGGTTGGCAATGGCTCGGACAAAATATTGGTCGGCCTCCACATACTTTTGCTGCTGGCACATCAGCCAGCCATAGTTGTGCAGTACGTTGGAGTCATTTGCCCGTAGCGACAAGGCACGGCGGAAACTGTCTTCGGCCTGTGCATAGTCACTCAGGCGCATGTAAATCAGGCCACGAAGATTGAAAGCATCGGCATAAGAAGGATCTGCAGCCAGCGACTGCTTGACTTCATCCAGTGCGACCGCCGTTTGCCCCAATTCAAAATAGTTGGAGGCCAACTCCAGCCGGATACGAGCGCGGCGCCGCGACTCAGGCTCATCGGACGGAGTCACCAAGCCCGCATCGGCGTCACTGACTGCAGACGATGCGTTTGTTGCACACCCCTGGAGCGCCCATATGCAAACCACCGCACTGCATGCCGTGAGTGTCCAGCGGCCAATATGCTGCCAGCGTCCAACCATTCCCGCCATGTAGAGCCTCCTTGAAGTTTGCCAACTGCCTGATCAAGTCACCGGTTTGAGCACGATTGTGCGCTGTTTTGCCATGCGTTCTGCGGCCCGGGTACGATCTTTGACATCCCCAGCCAATTGACCGCACGCCGCGTCAATGTCATCACCGCGCGTCTTGCGCACCGTGGTGATAATGCCCGCGTCACTGAGTATCTTGGCAAAGGCCTGCACCTGATTTTGCGGGGACCGCAACAGCCCTGATGCGGGAAACGGATTAAAAGGAATCAGATTGAACTTGCAGCGAATACCACTGCGCTTGACCAACTCGATCAGTTGGCGCGCATGCTCCGCCTGATCATTGACACCATCAAGCATGCAGTACTCGAACGTGATGAAGTCACGGGGGGCATGCGCCAAATAGCGGTTGCAAGCCTCCAGCAACTCCTCGATCGGATACTTGCGATTGAGCGGCACCAGGTTGTCGCGCAGGGGATCATTGGGTGCATGCAGCGATACCGCCAGTGCCACGGGACAGTCTTGCGCAAGGCGGTCCATCATGGGCACGACGCCCGATGTAGACACCGTCACGCGGCGGCGCGACAGGCCATACCCGTGATCGTCCAGCATCACTTTGAGCGAAGGGACCAATGCCGAATAGTTTTGCAGCGGCTCCCCCATGCCCATCATGACCACATTCGAGATCACACGGTCTTCAGTCTGCAAGCGCTTACGCAGGGAGTGCTCTGCAAACCACAGCTGGGCGATGATCTCACCCGTCGTCAGATTACGACTGAAACCCTGATGGCCTGTAGAACAGAAGCGGCAACCGACAGCGCAGCCCGCCTGCGATGACACACAGAGGGTTCCACGATCATCCTCCGGGATGAACACGGCTTCCACCGCGTTGCCATCACCCACATCAAACAGCCACTTCACAGTGCCGTCCGAGGACACATGCTCTGAAATAACGGGCAGTGCCTCGACCTGCGCGCAGCCCTTGAGCTTGTCACGCAAGGCCTTGGCCAAGTCGCTCATGGCGTCGAAATCGCTGGCACCGCGCTGATGAATCCAACGAAACAGCTGGGTGGCGCGGAAGCGCTTTTCCCCCAGCCGCTCGCAAAACGTCGCCAGACCGTCGAGGTCGAATTCCAGCAGATTCGTCGTGCTCATGGTGCCAAACCCACTGGAGACCAGGCATAGCTACCCCCATGACACGGGACTCCCACCAGGGTGGGTGCGGGCATGGGGAGTATCACCATCTCAGCGCGAGTAGATATTCAGGCCGGGGAAGAAGAATGCCACTTCGGCCTGTGCGGTTTCAGCGGCGTCGGAGCCGTGCACAGCGTTAGCGTCGATGCTGTCAGCGAAGTCGGCGCGGATGGTGCCAGCTTCTGCCTTCTTGGGGTCGGTTGCGCCCATGAGTTCGCGGTTCTTGAGGATGGCATTCTCGCCTTCCAGGGCCTGGATCATCACAGGGCCGGAGATCATGAAGTCCACCAGGTCCTTGAAGAAAGGACGCTCTTTGTGCACTGCATAGAACTGCTCGGCTTCCAGGCGCGACAGGTGGGCCATACGGGCTGCCACGACCTTGAGGCCGGCAGCTTCAAAACGAGCGTAGATCTGACCGATGACGTTCTTGGCCACTGCGTCGGGCTTGATGATGGAGAGAGTGCGTTCGATTGCCATGTTGATTTCCTGAATGGTTGTTGCTGTGATTCGTTTGTCCACCGGACAAAGCCCTCGATTCTAACCGGGGAGCGTGAAGGCAGGAGCACTCAGCGCCCACCACCTCCGCGCCGGGGACCGCCGCCACCGGGGCGTCGTTTGTCCTGGCGGTGGCGCGAGAGGCTGTCCATGCCGATGTAGCCCACCGACGTTTTCATCGGATCGGGCTGTGCCGAGCCCCCACGCTGGCGATCGCCCCCTGCAGCGTTGTTGCCACGGGCAGGGCCCTGGCCGCCATCGCGGCGCGGTTTCTGGCCACGGGGACCACCAGGGACGGCTGGCTGCGACATGTCCCGACGCGAGCCATCACCGCGTGGTCCACCACGGCCACGGTTGCGCGGCTTGCCATTGCGCCCGCCAGCACCAGCCCCTTCAGGACGTCCCTCAACAGGCTCGGGGCGCCCAGCACCTGCGGCCTGAACCAGTGCGCGGATATCACTCTCGTCCAGTTCCAGCCAGGCTCCGCGCTTGAGGCCGCGCGGAAGCACCATGGCACCGTAGCGGATGCGGATCAGGCGGCTGACCGCATGACCCACCGACTCGAGCATGCGGCGCACTTCACGGTTGCGGCCTTCAGAGATGGTGACCCGGTACCAGCAGTTGGAACCCTCTCCACCACCGTCCTCGATGGAACCAAACGATGCCATACCGTCATCCAGGCGCACGCCGTCCAGCAGTTTTTGTTTTTCCTCGTTGCTCAGAGCACCCAGCACCCGAACGGCGTACTCGCGCTCCAACCCAAAGCGTGGATGCATCAGTTTGTTCGCCAGCTCGCCCGAGCTGGTGAACAGCAAGAGACCCTCCGTGTTCAGGTCCAGGCGTCCTACCGACTGCCACTTGCCCTGCATGAGCCGGGGCAGCTTGCGAAAGACGGTGGGTCGATTCTGGGGATCGTCATGGGTCACGACCTCGCCCACGGGTTTGTGATATGCGATTACGCGCGCCGGAGGGGGGTCGATGCGATAGCGGATCGGCTTGCCGTTGACCTTGACCTGATCGCCAAACTGAATGCGCTGTCCGATGTGAGCAGGTTCGTTGTTGACCGAGATCCGCCCCTCCAGGATCAATTGCTCCATCTCCAGCCGCGATCCCAGCCCTGCCTGGGCCAGCACCTTGTGCAGTTTAGGTGTCTCGACCTGCGGCAGCAGCACCCGCTTCTGCGGCACCGCGTCTGCGGAGGCATCTTCTTCGTCGAAACGACCGGAGACTACATCCTCAAACTGATAGCCCTCCACGACAGGGGCAGCTCTGCGCTTGTCGCGCCCTGCCCCATCAGGACGCTGAGGCCGTTCACGAGATTCGCCACGAGGGGGCCTCCCTGCATGCCGAGTATTGCCCTCGCCGTCGGCTGCCGATACGACCGCCTCAGGAGATATCGAGTCCATGACGACCGCCTGCACCTGGGCCACAGGCACCTCTGGCGCCGCAGCTTCCGACACAGGCACCGAAGTACCGACCTGCATCGCCACCACAGCTTCAGGCACCGCTTCCTCAGCAAGGACAGCTTCCGCCTTTTTGCGAGGAGCCCGCTTGGCAGCCGGCTTTTTGGCAGCGGGCACCGTATCAGCAGCATTCAACCCAGGCACTTCGGCCGGATTTTCGGAGGTCGAGTCGTTCATCAAGTATTTCCCTGGATACCACCCGGGGTATCAGCATGGTCGTCGTGGAGATCAGTCTCCACATTCTGAAAAAAATCATCCACGGGCCGCTTACCACCCGTATCAGTCACAGCCTCCACAGACTCCACCGGCTCTTGCCCACCGGCTTCGTGCGGCAAAACCGCCAGCAGATCAGGCTCACCCCCAATGGCTCCCTGGGCGGCGGCGGCCATGGCTTCCAGCACATTCGCATTGCCTGTCGGGTCATCGAGCACCGGCAGTTGGTCCAGAGACTGCAGGCCCATATCGTCCAGAAACTGGCGGGTCGTGGCGAACAACGCCGGGCGCCCCACCGTTTCGCGGTGGCCAATGACCTCCACCCAACCCCGGTCTTCCAACTGTTTGATGATCAGGCTGTTGACCGTCACACCCCGAATGTCCTCGATATCCCCGCGCGTGACCGGTTGCCGATAGGCAATGATGGCCAAGGTTTCCATGGTGGCCCGGGTGTAGCGGGGCGGTTTTTCGGGATGCAGACGGTCCAGGTATTCACGCATTTCAGGACGGCTCTGGAAGCGCCATCCCGTCGCCACCTGTACCAGCTCCACCCCACGCTGCGCCCAATCAAGCTGCAATTCCTGCAACAGCACCTTGAGGGTGTCGGACCCCAGCGCGTCATTGAACAACACCCGCAGCTCGCGCACGGGCACGGGCTGCTGCGCGCAGATCAACGCAGTTTCGAGGACCCTTTTGGCATCCACCGTGTTCATGGTTCAGCGATTCCTGGAAAAGTGCCACGCGTTGCAACGGGTGTCACATCAACAGCAGGGGCAATCATTGGTGCACCGCGCAATGGCGCCGGTGCGTTGGTAGAGCCCGGCGGGATTCCGGCTGCGGGCTAGGGCCGTCACGGCCGTTCAGGGCGCATTGTAGCCCAGGCCCCATTCTGACAGCGCCCAGCGAATATCGTCGGGTACAGGGGCACGGAACTCCAGAGGATCCCCCGTCACCGGATGCGCAAAAGCCAACCGGTAGGCGTGCAGGGCCTGGCGTTGCAAGGCCCCGACCGGCGCGCCACCGTACAAGGCATCGCCCACCAAAGGATGGCGCAGAGATGCCATGTGCACACGAATCTGGTGCGTGCGCCCGGTGTGCAAGGTGCACTGCACCCAGCAACCACGCTCGCATCCCTCCAGACACAGGAAATCCGTGCGGGCGGTTTTGCCAGGGTGGACCGCCAAGTCCACCACCGCCATGCGCAGGCGATTGCGAGGGTCCCGCCCGATGGGGGCATCCACCGAGCGGGTCGCTCCCCCCGTCCAGGCACCATGCGCCATGGCCACGTACTGGCGCTTGACCTTGCGCTCAGCAATCAGCGCCACCAGGGCGTCCATGGTCGCACGGTCCCGGGCGACCACCATGAGACCGCTGGTGTCCTTGTCCAGACGGTGAACGATACCAGCCCGTGGCACCCGCAGTGCCTTGTCGTCGCGGGCCAGCAGGCCGTTGAGCAGGGTGCCGCTCCAGTTGCCTGGCGCAGGGTGCACAACCAAGCCTGCGGGCTTGTTCACCACCAGCAAGTGCTCGTCTTCGTACACCACATCAATCGCCATGGGCTCAGGCCGGAAGGCCTGGCTTTGGAGGGTGGGCCGCATCTCCAGCACCACCAGGTCACCAGCCTTGACCCGCGCGGCTGCCTTGAAAGCAGGCTTCCCATTGAGACTGACCAGCCCCTGGGCCAGCAATTGCTGAAGATAGCTGCGGGAGAACTCGGGAACCAGCTCCACCAGCGCACGATCCAGCCGCTCGGCGTGCTGGCCTGGGCCCATCTGCAACGAGCGCAGCTCGCTGTCCGCGTCGGCCAGGGCTTCCGATTCATCGGCCAGCAGGAGGGAATCGCCCTCCTGCGCTGTCGTCGCCTCAGACGCTTCGGGACCACCGCCCGGCGAGTGATCCGCCATCGGACTCAACGGGATGGCAGATAGCGTGTGGGATCGACAGGCTTGCCCTGCCGGCGGATTTCAAAGTGCAGCTTGACGCGGTCTGCGTCGGTGTTGCCCATCTCGGCGATCTTCTGGCCCTTGCGCACCGCCTGGTCTTCCTTGACCAACAGGGTCTGGTTGTGTGCGTAAGCGGTGAGGAACGTGTTGTTGTGCTTCAGGATGACCAGGTTGCCATAGCCGCGCAGACCGGCACCGGCATAGACCACACGGCCATCCGCCGCCGCCAGTACCGGGTCACCCGCCTTGCCGGCAATGTCGAAGCCCTTGTTGCGTGCCTCGTCAAACCCGGCAATCAGCGAACCCGATGCAGGCCAGATGAACGCCAACTCATCCTCGCCCGCTGGCGCTGCCACAGGTGCCGGCGTGGCTGGCGCCACCGCCACCACCGTGCCCGACGCAGCAGAGGCAGCAGGCTTGGCGCCGCTGGCTGCCGATGCAGGAGCCGCAGCGGGCGTGCTGGCTGGAGCGACGGAGGATGATGTGACCGGGCGTGTCACCACCCCGCTCTCAGAGGCCACCGCCGCCGGGGCAGCGGACGGAGGAAGCACGCGCAGCACCTGACCGACTTCGATCAGGTTGGCGTTTTCCAGATTGTTCCAGCGGGCAATGTCTTTCCAGCTTTGCCCAGACTCCAGGCCGATGCGAATCAGGGTATCCCCAGGCTTGACCGTGTAGTAACCCGGTTTGCCGGCGTTTTCTGCACCAGGCAGAGGCTTGACGGGGGTACCCACCACCACGCCCGGCTGTGCTGCGGGCGCTGGGGCAGAAGACGACGAAGAGGTGCCCCGATCTTCCACAGGAGCCTTGTTCATGCGGGTGCCACAGCCGGAGAGCACCAGCCCCGCCATTGCCACGGTAAAACCCACCACAAGACCACGCGATACGAACATAAGCAATTCCCTTTACGCAATCCCCGATTTTAGGGGGACAAAATGCACGGGTTCGAGCACGTTTTGTTTCAATCCGTGCGGGGTTTTGTCGATCACCAGCAACATTTGCTGCCCGCCCGTCAGTGCCATGGGTGCCACCAGGCGCCCCCCCACGGCCAGTTGATCACACCAGGCCAGGGGCACGGCATCGCCCCCGGCTGCGGCAATGATGGCCGCGTACGGAGCACCTTTGGCATAGCCGAGCATGCCGTCGCCAAACAGCAGGTGCACGTTGGCCAGGCGGAACGGCCGCAAGTTGTCGCGTGCCTTGTCGTGCAGGCCACGCAGGCGCTCCAGCGTGTACACCTCGCGGGCCAGCAGGCTCAGCACCGCAGCCTGGTAGCCGCAGCCCGTCCCAATTTCCAGCACACGGCCCAGCCCGCCATGGCGGGCGCTCTCTGCGCCCAGCAGCAGCTCACACATGCGAGCCACCACGCTGGGCTTGGAGATGGTCTGGCCCAAGCCTATCGGCAGGCTGGTGTCTTCGTAGGCTTGGTTGACCAGGGCACTGTCCACAAACCGGTGGCGCTCCACAGCACCCATGGCCTGCAGCACGGGGGCCAACGTGATGCCGCCCGCCGCCAGTTTTTGCACCATCCGCGCCCGGACGGCCGACGAATCCAGCCCCACTCCGGCAGGTGCCGCGGCCACCGCCGGCTTCCGCTGTGCGGGGGAAGACGGCGCTACCGCCGGCTTGCCCATGGCGGCGTTACCGGACACCGGCAGCCTGGCCGGAAAACCCGGGCGGCGCTGCATCACGCCCCGGGGGCGGCAGCCGCCCCCGCCGCCAAACGGGCGGCGGTCTGCGCCCAGTAACCGAGGTTGTCGTGATCGGTCAGATCCACCTTGAGGGGCGTGATGGACACATGGCCCTGGGCCGTGGCATGAAAGTCCGTGCCTTCTGCATCGTCCTTGGCAGCACCAGCACCGCCGATCCAGTACATGGCTTCGCCCCGGGGGCTTTCCTGCACGATGACCCGTTCCGCCGCATGGCGGCGCCCCAGGCGGCACAGCTTGGCCGGGCGCAAGGCCTCCAGCGGCATGTTGGGGATGTTCACATTGAGCAGCCAGGGGGTTTCGTTGACCAGTTGCTGCGCACGCATCTGCGCCACCAGTTCACGCGCCTTGGCCGCGGCGGCCTCCAGCTCGGCCCAGCCCTTGTCCACCTGCGAAAAAGCGATGGCCGGAACGCCAAAGAGATATCCCTCCATGGCCGCTCCCACCGTGCCGGAATAGATGGTGTCGTCGCCCATGTTGGCGCCGTTGTTGATGCCCGACACAACCAGATCGGGCCGGTAGCCCAGCAGGCCGGTCAGCGCAATGTGCACGCAATCTGCCGGGGTGCCATTCACGTAGCGAAAGCCGTTGGCTGCCTTGTGCACGTACAGCGGGGAATGCAGCGTCAGCGCGTTGGATTTGGCACTGTTGTTGTGTTCTGGCGCAACGACCTCCACCTCGACCCCGTCGAGGGTCTTGAGCGCATCATGCAGCGCCACGATGCCGGGGGCCTGGAAGCCGTCGTCATTGGATATCAGGATCTTCATGGTCTGGGTAGCGGTTGCAACGGATTGTAGGTGGCCGGACTGCTGCACCGCGGAGGGACGCCCGTTGACCACATTGCGCCGACGGCACCCCTGGCGCCCGTCGCTCGTGGGACATCCAGCACACCGACGCGCCACCTATCATGCGGGCCATCATTGACAAGACCGACCGACAGGAGACTTCCCCATGCATGCCTGGCTTTGCACCAACCCCACCGGCGTCGAAGCGCTCACCTGGACGGAGCTGCCCACCCCCACCCCCAAGGCGGGCGAGGTGCTCATCGAGATCAAGGCCGCCAGCCTGAACTTCCCCGACCTGCTCATCGTGCAGAACAAGTACCAGATGAAGCCGCCACTGCCCTTTGTGCCCGGCTCGGAATACGCGGGCGTGGTGGCTGCCGTAGGCGAAGGCGTCACGCACCTCAAGGTCGGCCAGAACGTGGCCTGCCTGTCGGGCACCGGCGGCTTTGGCACCCACACCATTGCCCCCGCAGCCCTGTGCATGCCGTTGCCAGACGGCTTTTCGCATGTCGATGCAGCCGCTTTCATCATGATCTACGCCACGTCGCACCATGCGCTGGTGGACCGCGCACAGCTCAAGGCGGGCGAGACCGTGCTGGTGCTGGGCGCTGCCGGGGGCGTGGGCACGGCCGCCATTCAGATCGCCAAGGCCATGGGCGCACGTGTGATCGCTGCCGCATCCAGCGACGAAAAGTGCGCGCTGTGCACTTCCATCGGAGCCGACGCGACCATCAACTACAGCAAGGACAACCTGCGCGAGGCCATCAAGACCCTCACGGACGGCAAGGGCCCCGACGTGATCTATGACCCCGTGGGTGGCGACTTTGCCGAGCCCGCGTTCCGCTCCATCGCCTGGCGCGGCCGCTATCTGGTGGTCGGGTTTGCGTCCGGCCCCATCCCGGCCCTGCCGTTCAATCTGGCGCTGCTCAAGGGCGCGTCCATCGTCGGCGTGTTCTGGGGCGACTTCGCCAAGCGCGAACCCAAGGCCAACGCCGCCATGATGGGCGAGCTGGCACAGTGGTATGCCCAGGGCAAGATCAAACCCGTGATCGACCGCACCATGCCCATGGCCGAGCTGCCCGCCGCCTACGCCCACATGGGCTCGCGCGGGGTGATGGGCAAGCTGGTCATGGTGAACTGACGGCCAGCCGCCCCCTTTGGAACGTGTGGGCAGATCTCGCAAGGGGTCCTCCCCATGTTCCTGGCTGGCATACCCGTGTGGCCCGGTGTGCCAGCACGCACAGCGCCTTGCCTGTGTCACACTTGTGCATTCCAGCCTCCTGACACTGGTGCCCGCCCATGGCCGACCGACCACCTTCCGAGATCGCGCGCGAGACGCTCAAACAACTGGCCGCTCGCCGACTGGCCCCCACGCCAGACAATTACCTCGCGATCTACGATGAAATAGCGGGCATCCGCAGCCCGCAGCCTTTCCCCGAGGGACCGCTGAGCAGCATCCAGCGTGTGCTGCCCGGCCAGACACCTGCGCAAAAACGCCTGCTGGGCCAGTTCGAACGCGCCATCATCACCAAGGACTGGACATCGCTGCAAAGCGTGATGGTGGGTTACGCCAACCTGGGTTTGCACCCGGCCACTGCCTCCAAACCCATCGAGGTGGCCGATGCGCCCACCGCACTGGGCGAACTGCCCGCCGAGTTTGCCGAAGCCCTGGCCCGCCTCATCGACAACACCCTGCCCGCCCTGGGTGACGACGATCCCCGCGTCATCGACATGGCGCAGCAGCTCATCACCTTTCTGCGCGAACCCACGCCCCTGGTGACCACCGCGCAACTCATGCTGGGCAACTTCAGCTACCGCCTGTCGTTCGCCACCGAAGAACAAGCCTCCATCCGCGCGAGCCTGCTCGAGCTGCTGCACATGATCTTCGAGAACATCGCCGTGCTCAGCGTGGACGACCGCTGGCTGCAGGGCCAGGCCGAGGCGCTGATGAGTGCCTCGACCCCGCCCCTGACGCTGCGGCGGCTGGACGATGTGCAGCGCCGGCTCAAGGACGTGATCTTCAAGCAGACCGAAGCCAAGGCGCGGTCGCTGGAGGCGCAAGAGCAGATGAAGGAAATGCTGGCCACCTTCATCGAGCGGCTGGCGCGCATCACCGCATCCAGCACCAGCTACCAGGGCACCATGGAGCGCTGCGCGGACCTGATCGGCAAGGCCAGTACGCTGCAAGAGATTGCCCCGGTGCTGCAGGAGGTGATGAGCGCCACCCGCGCCATGGCGCTCGACAGCCGCGTGACCCACGATGAGCTGCAGGACCTGCGCGAGCGCACCGAGGCCAAGCGCGCCGAGGTCGCCAAGCTGCAGGAAGAACTGGACCGCGCCAGCGCCCAGGCCCGCCACGACCCGCTGACCGGCAGCCTCAACCGCAAGGGCCTGGACGAGGCCGTGGAACGCGAGATCGCCCGCGCCCGCCGCCTGGGCTCGTCCCTGTGCCTGGCGCTTCTGGACGTGGACAACTTCAAGACCATCAACGACCGGCTGGGCCACGCGGGGGGCGACGCTGCCCTGGTGCACCTGGCGCAGGTCACGCGCGAGGTCATGCGGCCGCAGGACTTGCTGGCACGGTACGGCGGCGAAGAGTTCGTCATCGTGCTGCCCGACACCACCGTCGAAGCCGGCGTGGCGGCCATGACCCGCTTGCAGCGCGAACTGACCACGCGCTTCTTCTTGCAAGGCACCGAAAAGGTGCTCATCACCTTCAGCGCAGGCGTGGCCCAGTTGGTTGAAAGCGAGAGCGCCACCGACGCCATCGTGCGGGCCGACCAGGCGATGTATCTGGCCAAGCGCTCGGGCAAGAACCGGGTGATGGCGGCGTGACCACCTCCCCCCTGTGTCGCCTTCGGCGCCATCCCCCCGGAGGGGGACGCCACCAGCGCCGCGGGGCGGCCCTTGTGCGGCGGCCACTGGTCTGGGTTGCGTCAGTTTCTGAGCACGGCGCCCGACGCAAAGGGCAGCTGAATTGACATCCGAGCAAAGACGGCAGTTCCTGCGCAACGCAGCCCTGGCTGCCTCCGTCGCCACCCTCCCCCGCTGGGCCTGGAGCAATCCGCCCGCGCTGCAAAACAACCCCTTTGCCCTTGGCGTCGCCAGTGGTGACCCGGCGCCTGATGGCATGGTGCTCTGGACGCGGCTCTTGCTCGTCGATCCAGCGCAGATGCTGAGCACCCACACCGTGCGGTGGGAGGTGGCGCACGACGCTGGGTTTGCCCAGATCGTTCAAAAGGGCGAGGCCACTGCGCTGCCTGCGCTGGGCCACAGCGTGCATGTGGAGCTGCAAGGCCTGCAACCCGCACGCTGGTACCACTACCGCTTCATGCTGGGCGATGCGGTGAGCGCCACCGGCCGCACGCGCACGGCGCCTGCGGCGGGCGACATGCCCGGGGCGCTGCGGGTGGCGTTTGCCTCGTGCCAGCGCTGGGAGCATGGCCACTACGCGGCGTGGCGCCATCTGACTGCTGACCAGCCGGACCTGGTGCTGTTCCTGGGCGACTACATCTACGAATACGCCACACCCAAAACCACCACCGATCTGGCGCGCACCCACAGCCTGCGCCACGCCACCACGCTGGCCGACTACCGCGACCGGTACGCCCTGCACAAGAGCGACCCGGCCCTGCAGCTGGCCCACGCCACCTGCCCGTGGGCCGTGACCTGGGACGACCACGAGGTGCAAAACGACTATGCCGCCGAGGCAAGCCGTGGCGAGAGCCCGGGCAGCGCCGCCTTTCTGGCCCAGCGCAGCGCGGCCTGGCAGGCGTTTTACGAGAACATGCCGCTGCGCACGACCAGCCTCCGGGGCCCCGCGTCCGCCACCGGCTGGGACACGCTGCAGATCTACCGCCGCCTGCGCTGGGGCCGGTTGGCGCACGTGCACCTGCTCGACAGCCGCCAGTACCGCAGCTGGCAGGCCTGCCGCACACCCGAGGCCAGCAGCGCACCCGCCGTGCGCCTCGCCGACTGCGCAGAGCTGGCCCAGCCACAGCGCACCCTGCTGGGCAGCACGCAAGAGCGCTGGCTGGACGCGGGCCTGGCCGCCGACACAGCCAGCGCACAGGCCACACGCTGGAGCGTGATCGCACAGCAGACGCTGTTCTCGCCACGCCACTACCCCTCTGGCACGGTGCCCACCGACGCCTGGGATGGCTACCCCGCCGCACGCCAGCGTCTGCTGCAATCGGTGGCCCGGCACACGCCGCGCAACACGGTGCTGCTGGGCGGAGACATCCACCAAAACTACGTCTGCCGCGTGCATGCCGATGCCGCTCGCGCCGACTCGGCCGTGGTGGCCAGCGAGTTCTGTGGCACGTCCATCAGTTCGCGGTCGGGCACCACGCAGGCCAAGGTGGACGCCATCGTTCGCCACAACCCGCATGTGCTGCTGGCACGCTGCGACCAGCGCGGCTACGGCCTGGCCGACATCACCCCCACGCGCTGGTCCACCACGCTGCGTGTGGTGGACGACCCGTTGCGCGCTGACAGTGGCGCATCCACGCTCGCCCGGTTTGTGGTGGAAGACGGCCGCGCGGGGCCCCAGGCGGCCTGAGGCAACCTGGGAAGGCGTGACCCAACCCGCCGGGCAGGCGAGCCCCCAGTCGTTGCGCCCCGCCAGGGCCCAGGGATGGCCTGTGAACCGCCGCTGACGGTCGGTAACAACTATCTTTTTGATAGCTGCTCAGGCATATTGCACTAGCGCTACCGCCGCAAAACACCTTCAATCGGAGCACAAACCCCAGGGGCAGCCTCCTGCACGCCCTCGCAGGCTGCAGCAAGGCCCCTTACCATGGCCGCTTCGCTGCTTGCACCCACAGGAGACCCGCATGTCACCCACTGCCCTGCCTGCCACGTCGCACCTGCGCCGCCCGTTCAGTCGCAACCTGCTGGCCCCTGCGGCCCTCGCCACTCTGATGGCCTTGGCAGGCTGCGCCGGTGCGCCAACCCAGTTCGCCTACACCGTGCCCGCCCAGCCTGAAGGCTCGTCCGGCTACACCGAAAAACCGGGCTGGGCCACGGAGAAGTTTGCCGTGGCTGCTGCTAACCCGCTGGCCACCGATGCGGGTTACCAGATCCTCAAGGCCGGCGGCTCGGCCGTCGATGCAGCCATTGCCGTGCAGATGGTGCTGACGCTGGTGGAGCCCCAGTCCAGCGGCATCGGCGGCGGCGCCTTCCTGCTGCACAGCAACGGCAAGCTGGTGGAGGCCTACGATGGCCGCGAAACCGCGCCCGCTGCCGCCGATGAAAAACTCTTTCTGGGTGCCGACGGCAAGCCCGTGCCGTTCTACGACGGTGTGGTGGGCGGCCGCTCGGTGGGTGTGCCCGGCACCGTTCGCATGCTGGAGCTGGCGCACAAGCAGCACGGCAAGCTGCCCTGGGCCACGCTGTTCCAGCCCGCCATCACGCTGGCCGAAGGCGGCTTCAAGGTCAGCGCTCGGCTCAACACGCTGGTCAAGGCCGACGCCCACCTCAAGAAGGACCCCGTGGCCGCCGCCTACTTCTACAAGGCCGATGGCGACGCGCGCGATGTGGGTGTGAACTTGCGCAACCCCGAGCTGGCCGCCGTGCTTCGTAAGATTGCCGCTGAAGGCAGCAAGGCCCTGCACGAAGGCGAGGTCGCCCAGGCCATCGTGGACAAGGTGCAAAAGCACCCCACCAACCCCGGCAAGCTCAGCCTGGCCGACCTGGCGGGCTACCAGCCCAAGAAGCGCGAGGCGCTGTGCCACGACTACCAGGTGGCCAGCAAGGACTACCGCGTGTGCGGCTTTCCACCACCCAGCTCTGGGGCCATCGCCATCGGGCAGATCCTGGGCATCCTGAAAAACACCGACGCCGCCGCCAAGCCCCTGCAAGACGGCATCCCATCGGCCGACTGGCTGCACCTGTACACCGAAGCCGCTCGCCTGGCCTTTGCCGACCGCGCGCTGTATGTGGCCGACCCCGACTTTGTGCAGCCGCCCGGCGACAGTTGGGACCGCATGCTGGCCCCCGCCTACCTGGCCGAACGCGCCAAGCTCATCGGCACGCAGAGCATGAAGATCGCAGCGCCCGGAAACCCGGCCGTCATCCGCATCAACCACGGAGCCATGCCCGACCAGCCTGAATACGGCACCAGCCACATCAGCATCGTCGATGCCTTCGGCAACGCGGTCGCCATGACGACCACCATCGAAGACCAGTTCGGTGCGCGGCAGATGGTGAAAGGCTTCCTGCTCAACAACGAACTCACCGACTTCAGCTTTGCCCCCACCGACGCCCAAGGCCAGCCGATAGCCAACCGCGTGCAACCCGGCAAACGCCCCCGCTCGTCCATGTCGCCCACCCTCGTTTTCGACAAGGCCACGGGCGAGCTGCTGATGAGCGGCGGCAGCCCCGGCGGCGCGGCCATCATCCACTACACCGCCAAGACGCTCTACGGCGTGCTCAACTGGGGCCTGATGCCCCAGCAGGCCATCAATCTGCCCAACTTCGGCTCGATGAACGGCCCTACGCTGCTGGAAGAAAAACGCTTCCCACCCGCCACCGTCGAGGCCCTGCGCGCCCGGGGTGCCGAGGTGCGCGAGATGAACATGACCAGCGGCCTGCAAGCCATCACACGCGGCCAGGCGCATGGCAAGAAGCTGTGGATGGGCGGGGCCGATCCACGCCGCGAGGGCGTGGTGATGGGCGACTGAAAGCCTGCCCTGCGCGGCCCACCACGGGGCTTCGCGCCGAATGCGCGGCCGCCTGGGCGGGCATGGCGCGCGCCAAGGACGGACCCCGCTACAGTCTTGCCCCATGGATCTCCGAAGCCTGCGCTACTTCATCGCCGTGGTCGAGGCCGGCAGCCTCTCGCGGGCGGCGGGCAGCCTCTACATTGCGCAGCCCGCCCTCACCGCCCAGATCAAGAAGCTGGAGTCCGAACTGGGCGCGCAGCTGCTGGAACGCTCGCACGCGGGCGTCACGCCCACGCAGGCTGGCGTGCAGCTCTACCAGGACGCCCGGCGGCTTTTGAGCGACGCCTCGGCCATGCGGGAGCGCATCCAGCGCCTGCCGCAGGGGCCAGAGGGATCGGTCACGATTGCCGTGCCGTTTCTGCTGTCATCGCTGCTCATGGGCCCGTTGCTGGCGCACCTGAAGGACACGCACCCGCGCATTCGGGTGTTCGTGCTCGACGACCTCAGCCTCATGGTCAGGAAAGCCATGCTGGACCGGCGTGCGGACATCGGCGTTCTGGTCGACGCTGCGCAGGTGGAGGGCCTGCACTGCCGGCCCCTGGTGCGCGAGGCCATGTACTTTTGCGGGCACGACCCCGGCGGCACGGTGCGTGCGCTGCTGCGACCAGCGCCTGACACAGCGGCCACGGCCCAAGCGCCTGCTGTGCGCCGGGCCGGCGCGCGTGCCACGGCAGCGCGCGCCGCCATCCCCACCATGCGCCCCACCATCGACTTTGCCGATGCGGCCGCACAGCCCCTGGTGCTGCAGTCGCGCCGCTACACCATCCGCCAGCGGGTCGAAGAAGCCGCCGCCGCGCGCGGTGTGGCCCTGAACATCGCCCACGAACACGACTCCGCGCGGGTGATCCGCTCGCTGTATGCGTGCGGGGGCGGCTTCACCTTCACCCCTGCCTGCGCGCTGGGGGATGCCCCTGCCTCCGGTACCGACTGGATGGTGGCCCGCGTGGTCAACCCGGAGATGACGCGCAGCTACACCCTGGCCACCGCTGCGGACCGCGAGGTGGACGGGGTGATGCAGGTGGTGATGGACGCGCTGGAGGCCGTGGTGCGGGAGCTGGTGATATCGGGCAGGTGGGAGGCCGCTGTGTGACCCGAGTGACCGCAGTGACCTTGCTCGAATCCGCGCAGTACCAGGACGACGCCGCAGCCACGTTTGCCGCGGTGGCTGCCCAGGTGGCTGCAATCGTGCCGCAGGCGCGCATCGAACACATCGGCGCCTCGTCCATTCCCGGTGCAGTCTCCAAGGGTGACCTCGATATCTGCGTGCTGGTGCCGCCGCAAGACCATGCACCGGGCGTGGCAGCGCTCGAAGCCGCAGGCTGCAGCGCCAAGGCCGACACCCTGCGCGCGCCTGATCTGTGCATGCTGCTGTGGCCCGGCGCCACGATGGACGTTGCACTGCAGGTGGTGGCCTGCGGCTCGCCGTTCGAATGCTTTCTGCACTTTCGCGATGCCTTGCGCGCCGACCCCGCCCTGGTGGCAGAGTACAACCGGCTCAAGCAGCGATTCGCATCTGAGGGGATGGACCGCTACCGCGAGGAGAAGGCCCGCTTCATCGCGCAGGTGCTGCAGGCGGCGGGCAAGCCCCTGGGTGCCGACTGATCACATTCCCATAAAGGCTCTAACGATTCCGCTTCAGGAGACACCGCCATGGCATCCACAACCACTGCATTGCCCCAACCCGCCTCCACCCTCATTGATCAGCGCATCGCAGACCTGGCCGACTGGCGCGGCCCGGTGCTGGCACGCATGCGTGCGCTCATCCATGAGGCCGCCCCCGGCGTGGTGGAGGAGTGGAAGTGGATGGGAACGCCCGTATGGTCGCTGGGCGGCATCCTCTGCACCGGCGAGAGCTACAAGGCCGCCGTGAAACTCACTTTTTTGAAGGGCGCCTCGCTGCCGGACCCGGCGCGGCTGTTCAACGCCAGCCTGGACGGCAATGCGCGGCGCGCCATCGACATTCACGAGGGCGACGTGGTGGATGCGGAGGCGTTCAAGTCGCTCATCCGCGCGGCAGTGGCACTCAACGCCGCCAAGCCGGCCAGATCCTCCGCAAAAAAGCCGCCCCCTCGTACGAAGGCTGCGTAGCTCGCTCGCAGCCGTACACGCAGTGTGTGCGGAAGGCACGCTATGGCAAGGGCATCAATTTCAGTGATGCCTGCCCATCAGCAATCGGTATTTCCCTGATACCCCTTCTTCTGGAACAGTGACCCCATGCCCCGCGCTCGACGGGGCCGGTGTTTCAGGAGACAGCCATTACCACCTCGCCCCCCATTCCCCCGCGCGTGGTCGCCAACGTCGGCGCCCTCGTGGCGCGCAGCGCCCGTGCCCATGCCCGCCGCATGGCGGTCAAGAGCCCCGCACGCAGCATCACTTATGCCGATCTGGAGCAGCGCACCAACCGCCTGGCCAACGCCTTGCTCGGCCTGGGCCTGCAGCGCGGTGACCGCGTGGGCATCTACCTGCCCAACTGTGTCGAGGTCGTCGAGATCGAGATCGCCTGCTACAAGGCCGGGTTGATCAAGGCGCCGTTCAACGCCCGGCTCTCGCCCACCGAGGTCGGCGCCATTGCCGCCAACAGCGGTGCGGCGCTGATCGTGACCACCGCCGAGCGTGCCGAGACCATCCGCCCGCATGTGGCGCAATGCATGCCCGGCGCCATGCCCCGGCTGCTGCTGACCGACGATGCGGGCCCCGCAGGGTATGAAGCGGCACTGGCCCTGGCCAGTGACACCTTCACCCCGGTGGTCGTGTGCGAGGACGAAGTCGCCGTGCTGCACTACACCTCCGGCTCTTCGGGTGTGCTCAAGGCGGCCATGCAGACCTTCGGCAACCGCCTTGCGCAGCTGCGCAAGTTCCTCACGCGTTCGGACGGGCAGCAGCCCGGCCACATCCTGGGGCTGGTGGGCCCGATCACCCACGCATCGGGCATGCAGATGGTGCCGGCGCTGTGCCAGGGGGTCACCATCCGCCTGTTCAACGGCTTCGAGCCCCCGCGCTTCATCGCCGACATGCGGGCCGACCGCGTGACCCACACCTTCATGGTGCCCACCATGATCAACATGCTGCTGACCGAGCTGGAGGGCCAGTACCGCCCCCTGCCCGACCTGCTGCGCCTGGGCTACGGCGCCGCCCCCATGGCGCCCGCGCGCATCCTGCAGGCCATGGATGTGTTCGGGCCCATCCTGCAGCAAGGCTACGGCGCGGGCGAGACGACCTCGGGCGTGTGCGGCCTGTCGGTGGAAGACCATCTGTTTGCCCGCGCTGCGCGGCAAGAGCGGCTGGCATCGTGCGGACGGCCGTTTCTGGAATGCGATGTGCAGATCCTGGGCGACGACGGCCAGCCCGTGGCCACCGGCGAGATCGGCGAGATCGTGGTGCGTGGCGATGACATCTTTGCGGGCTACTGGCGCGCCCCCGAGCTGACGGCCGAGGTGCTCAAGGACGGCGCGTACCACACGGGCGACCTGGCCCGCATGGATGACGAGGGCTACGTCTACATCGTGGACCGCAAGAAAGACATGGTGATCAGCGGCGGCTTCAACGTGTACCCGTCGGAGGTCGAGGCCGTGCTGTACCAGCACGACGCCATTGCCGATGCCTGCGTATTTGCCGTACCCGATGACAAATGGGGCGAGGCCGTGGCCGCGCACGTGGTGCTCAAGCCCGGTCGTGCGGCCGGTGCCGACACCACCGCTGCGATCGACGCGTTCTGCGCCCAGCACCTGGGCGGGTTCAAGCGGCCACGGCGCATTGAGTTCGTCACCACCCTGCCCAAGAACCCCAACGGCAAGGTGATGCGCCGTGCCGTGCAGGCCCCGTACTGGGAAGGGCGTGGGCGGATGGTGAATTAGGTACATCCCCCTGAGGCGCTGCGCGCCTTCCCCCTTCTCTCGCATCGCTGCGCGCTGCGGGAAGGGGGACGACGCCATCGCTGCGGGGCGGCCCTTGCTCGGCGTCTCTCGCCTGGGCCTGCGCCAGTTTCCAGAGCCCGCTGTCACAGCCAACGACAAGGAATCCAGACATGAACAATGACATCGCATCCCCCCTTCCCGCGCCGCTGTTTCCCGGCATGCCTTTTGAAGGCTCGCCACAGGCGGCCGAGCTGATTGCTCGCATCAACGAGTTTCTGTATGGCGAGCTGGCCGCGCTGGCGCGCGAGCATGGCATCGACCACGAGCACGCGCCCGACAAGGCCTTGCTGCAGCAGGTGTGGAAGCGCTCGCACGCGCTGGGCTTTTACGGCATGACGCTGCCACAGAAGATGGGCGGCTTGGGCCTGTCCACACTGGACCATGTGCTGGTCAAGGAGGCCATCTACGCCAGCGGCTCGCCATTCGCTCCCCATGTGTTTGGCGAGCTCAGTGGCCCGCCACGCGTGGGCGCGCTGGCGCGCATGGCCACGCCGCACCAGATGCAGCAGTTCATCCTGCCGGTCGCGCGTGCCGAAATGGCCATCTGCTTCGCGCTGACCGAGGCCGAGGCCGGATCGGACGCTGGCAACGTGCAGACGCGCGCCGTGCGCGAGGGCGACGACTACGTCATCACGGGTGCCAAGCGCTTCATCTCGGGCTCGCCGTTTGCCGACTACGCAGTGCTGTTGGCGTCCACCGCCACACACGACGACCCCGACCCGAAAAAGCGCGAGGTCACGGCCTTCTTTGTGGACCTGCATGCGCCCGGGGTGCGCGTGGAGTCGGGCTACAAGACCATGGCGGGGCAGACGAGCACGGGCAACATCGTGCTGGAGGGCACGCGCGTGCCCGCCGCCAACCTGATCGGTGAGGCCGGGCGCGGCCTGGCGCTGGCGCTGGGCCGCATCAGCGTGAACCGCCTGCTGCACTGCCCGGCCATGCTGGGCCTGGCGCAGGTGGCCCTGCGCGATGCGCGCGACTACGCGCAGCAGCGCCACCAGTTCGGCCGTGCCATCGGGCAGTTCCAGGCCATCCAGCACATGCTGGCCGACATGGCGACCGACTGGGCAGCCGCGCGCGGGCTGATGCTGGCCACGGCCCGCGCGATTGATGCGGGCGCCGAGCCGCGCGCCGAGTCGTCCATGGCCAAGCTGTTCTGCTCGGAGGCTGCCTTTCGCATCGCCGACCGCGCGGTGCAGATCCACGGCGGCGAGGGCATCGTGCAGGGCCGGCGCGTGGAGTTCCTGTTCCGCATGCTGCGCATGTACCGCGTGCTCACCGGCACGAGCGAGATCCAGCGCAACACCATCGCGAAAGAGCTTTTGGCATCCCCCTGAGCGGCTACGCCGCCCACCGCGCGCCAAAACAACCCTCATAGAAAATGACAAGGAGACAAGACATGACCAAGCAACCCATCCCCCACCTGCGCCGCCGCGCACTGATCGCTGCGGGCTTGCTGCCGCTGCTGGCCGGCGCCCCCGCGCTGGCCACCGAGGCATGGCCTGCGCGCCCCATCAAATGGGTCGTGCCCTACCTCGCGGGCACGGGCCCGGACACCACGGCCCGCATCGTGGCCGAGGCCGTGTCGAAGGAGCTGGGCCAGCCCGTGGTCATCGAAAACAAGGGCGGCGCAGGCGGCAACCTGGGTGCGCGCCAGGCGGCCAAGGCGGCGCCGGACGGCTACACCTGGGTCTACGCCGGCTCGCCCATGGCGGCCAGCATGCGCATGTACAAGCAGCCGGGCTATGACGTCCTCAAGGACTTCCGCCATGTGATCGGACTCACCAGTTCGGACACGGTGGTCATCGTCAACGCGCAAAGCGACATCCGCAGCCTGGCCGACCTGCTCACGCGCCTGCGTGCGCAGCCCGGCAAGCTGGACTACGCGTCGGGCGGTGTCGGCACGCCCTCGCACCTGGGGGTGGAGATGGTGCTCAGCGTCAGCCAGGCGCAGGCCACGCATGTGCCGTACAAGGGCGCGTCGGAAATCGTCAACGCGGTGCTGGGCCAGCAGGTCACTTTTGGCGCGCCCATCACCGCCGTGGCGTACTCGAACATCGTGGCCGGCAAGCTGCGCGCACTGGCCGTGACCGGGCCCGCACGCAATCCCAAGCTGCCCAGTGTGCCCACGCTGGCCGAGGCAGGCCTGCCCGGGGTGGAGCTGACCTCGTGGGGCGGTGTCTCCGTGCCCACCGGCACGCCCGATGCCATCGTGTCCCGCGTGCGCGCCGCGTTCGAAGCCGCCCTGCGCCAACCCGCCGTGGTGACCGCGCTCGAAGAGCAAGGCGGCATGGTCAACCCGCAAGACGGCGAGACCTTCACACGGGCCTTCGGCAAGGAAATCGGCTTCACCGAGGCGATGATGAAACGCATCAGGCTGGAACCGATGTGATGGCGCGAAGGGGTGAACGCGCCCACGTGCGCGGGCCCTACCCGTCCGTACCAGGCAACGCATTACTTAAATTTTGATAGCTGCCAGCGCATATAAATTGTGCGCTTGAGGCCTTTTTCATCTTAAAAAAGGTTCCCCCCCATGCGAAACCTCCCAACGCTCGCGGCACTCGCCTTGCCACTCCTGCTGGGCCTGGCACCTGCAACCTTTGCGCAGGTGGCCGATGTCCGGCAGGACGCAACCGCCGCCACGCGTGCGCGCCAGACCGCGTCCCTGGGCACACTGGACGTGAACGCGCCCGCCAGCTTCGAGGACGCGCGCCGGGGCCTGATCGCCACGCCCAGCGGCCAGGTGTGCAACGCGCAGGGCCAGGTGGTGTGGGACTTTGATGCGCTGCAGTTTGCGCAGGGCGAGGCCCCCGCCACCGTGCACCCCAGCCTGTGGCGCCATGCGCGCCTGAACCAGACCCCCGGCCTGTACCAGGTGCGTGAGGGCATCTGGCAGCTGCGTGGCTTCGACCTGGCCAACCTCACGCTCATCCAGGGCCGCACGGGCTGGATCGTGGTGGACCCGCTCACCACGCAGGAGACGGCGGCGGCCGCCCTCGCCTTCGCGCGCCAGCACCTGGGCGCGCAACCGGTGTCGGGCCTGGTGTTCACGCACAGCCATGTGGACCACTTCGGCGGCGCATTGGGCGTGCTGACCGCGCAGGACGCCAAGGCACGCAGCGTGCCCATCGTGGCACCGGTGGGCTTCATGGAGGAGGCGACCAGCGAGAACCTGCTGCTCGGCCCCGCCATGTCGCGCCGCGCGGGCTTCATGTATGGCAGCCAGTTGCCACGCGATGCGCGCGGCGTGGTGGACAACGGCCTGGGCATGGCCGTGGCGGTCGGGCGCATCGGCATCCTGCCGCCCACCGTGCTCATCGACCAGCCCACGCAGGCGCTCGACATTGATGGCGTGCGCTTCGTGTTCCACAACGTGCCAGGCTCCGAAGCCCCGGCCGAGATGGTGTTCGAGCTGCCCGACCTGCGCGCATTCGGCGCGGCCGAGCTGGTCTCGCAGACGCTGCACAACCTCTACACCCTGCGCGGCGCCAAGGTGCGCGATGCGCTGGCCTGGTCGCGCTACATCGACGGCGCCATTGCGCACGCACGCCGTGCGGATGTGGTCTTCCTGCAGCATGGCTGGCCGGTGTGGGGCCGCGAGCGCATCGACACCTTCTTGACCACGCAGCGCGACACCTACCGCTACCTGCACGACCAGACGGTGCGCCTGCTCAACGCCGGGCTGACACCCGGCGAGATCGCCGAGGCCGTGCAACTGCCCTCCACGCTGGCGGCGCAGTGGGCATCGCGCGGGTACTACGGCACCGTCAAACACAACGTGCGCGCGGTGGCGCAGTTCTACCTGGGCTGGTTCGACGCGCACCCCTCCACGCTCGACCCGCTGCCACCCGTGCAGGCCGCGCGCCGCTACGTGGCCCTGGCAGGCGGCGCGGACGCTGCGGTGGTCGCCGCGCGCCAGGCCTTTGACGCGGGCGACTACCGCTGGGCGGCCGAGCTGCTGCGCCATGTGCTGCTCGCGGACAGCAACAACGCAGCGGCCAAAGACCTGATGGCGCGCAGCTTTGAGCAGATGGGCTACGCCGCTGAATCCGCACCCTGGCGCAACTTCTACCTGAGCGGCGCGCAGGAACTGCGGCATGGCACTGCACCGCGCAACGCTTCAGGCCCGCGCGCTGCGGTGGCCGACATGCTCATGCAGACACCCATCCCGCAGTTCCTCGATGCAATGGCCGCCTCGCTCCACGGCCCGAGCGCGGACGGCGTGCGCCTGGCGGTGGCACTGCGCTTTACCGACACCGAAGAAAACCATGGTCTGTGGATTGAGAACGCGGTGCTGTACCACCGCCCGGGCACACCACCCTGGCCCGCAGACGCCACGCTGCTGCTCACCAAACCCGCCTTCCTGCGCCTGATGAACGGCCAGGCCACACCGCAGGAGCTGGCCGGCTCTGGCGCGCTGCGCATGGAAGGCGATGCGCAGGCCCTGCGGCAGCTGATGGGCATGCTGGACAAGCCGGTGCGTGATTTTCCGATCATGACGCGGTGATTCGTATGAAACAGGCCGCTAGCGCCTATAAATAATGCGTTCAATGCTCCCAAATGAGGAGTAAAACGCCAGGGCCATCCCTCGATGGCTGGCTCCTCGTCAGCCCGGTGGATCTGCAACACCGTCATCGGTCAGCGGGCTCAGTGCGGTGTCGATGTTGAAGCGGTTCTTGCCTGCCTGCTTGGCCGCATACATCGCAGCATCGGCCTGGGCGAGCAGCGCATCGGCATCGGTGCCATGGCGCGGGTAGAGCGCCGCGCCCACGCTGGCCGAGATGTGCGCAACAGCCCCCTCCAGCACAAAAGGCTGCTCCATCGCAGACAGCACCTTGCTGGCCACGACCTCGCAGTGGTCTGCCCGCTCGATGGTGGCCAGCACGATGCCGAACTCGTCGCCGCCCAGGCGCGCCACGGTGTCTTCGGCGCGCACGCAGTCTTCCAGCCGCCGAGCCACCTGCTGCAGCAGCAGGTCGCCTGCTGCATGGCCCCACTGGTCGTTGACGGACTTGAACCCGTCCAGGTCCACATAGAGCACTGCGGCGTGCCGCCCGTGGCGCCGGGCCGTTTCGAGCACACGCGCCAGGCGGTCATGGAACATCACGCGGTTGGACAGGCCCGTGAGCGCGTCGTGCAGCACATCGTGCGACAGGCGCATCTCCAGCTCCTTGCGTGCGCTGATGTCCTGCGTCACCACCACCAGAAAGTCCGGGTGACCCTGGGCGTCCTTGACGAGGCCCAGCGCTTCGTACACCCACAACAGGCCGCCGTCCTTGCGCCGGTAGGCCTTTTCCATCTCGGGGGAGAACACGGGTGAGTGCGCCACCAGGCGCCGCGCCAGAAAGCGGCGCAGGGCTTCACGCTCGCCCTCGTCGCTCAGCGCAAACAGGTCGCGCTGGCGCAGCTCCTCCAGCGAATAGCCCAGCATGCGGCAGAACTTGTCGTTGGCACGCAGGATGCGGCCTTCGGGCGTGATGTGGGCGATGCCGGTGGCCGCCTGGTGGAAGGTGGCGCGGAACAGGCCCTCGCTCGACGCCAGTGCATCGGCCACGGCCCGCTGGCGTGCCAGCACCACAATGAGCAGCGCGCCAAAACACAGCAACGCCACACTGGCCCCCGCCGCCAGGGCGAGGTAGTCAACGCGCCGCTGCATCACCGGCGCCAGCACCTCGTCGGAGGTCGATCCCACCGTCACCATCAACGGGTAGCCCGCCATGCTGCGGTAGCTGAGGATGCGCGGCACACCGTCCACCGCGCCGTTCTCATCGATCAGTTCGCCTTCAGGGTCTTGCGCGCGAAGCTGAAACCAGGGCAGGCCCCGCGCATCGCCGCCAAAGCTGATCTTGCCCCCTGCCTTGCGGCCGCGCACCACGCCGTCCAGCCCTGTCAGCTCCAGCAGCCCCTGTGCACCCAGGTCGGCCTGGCGGTAAAAGTCGGTGAAGTTCGTCGGGTCCACCGACATCACCACCACACCACCAAAGCGGCCTCCCTCGCTCACGATGCGCAGGGCCATCGGAATGCGCCACTGCCCCGACACACGGCCCAGCACAGGCTCGCTCACAAACAGGTCATCGCGATCGCTGGCACGCAGCGCCCTGAAAAAGGCGCGGTCGCTGTAGTTGACGGCCCCGGTCTCCTGGCTGCTGCTGACGATGTCGCCCTGCTCGTTCACCACGCTGATGATGGTGAACATGGGCTCGCGGATCACGCCGCGCGCCACCCAGTCGCGCAGGTTGATGTCGGTGCCCTGCTGCAGGTACTGCTCGCGCACGAAGGCCGCCACCTGCTCGGCCGCCTTGAGGGTGCGGAACACCTGCTGCTCGAAGGCGATGGCCAGGTTGGCGTTGGACTGCATGGCGGAGGCCACGGCCTGCTCGCGCTCGAACGCCACACGCTGCAGCGTGACCAGCCACAAGCCCGCCACGGCAACGATGCAGCCCAGCGCAATCGCCAGGCTCAGCGGCGTGACAAGGCGATAGCGGCGACGCGGGGCCCCGGCCTCAAGACGGTCGTCCGCGTCCGGTGGCCGCGTGGTGTCATCTTTTTGGTGCATGCCCCTCCCAATGTAACGGGGCATGTGCGGCAAGTCGACAACAGGATGGCCACCGGGCGCGGCCCACGCAAATGGAACCCTACGCGAGCCGCGCCAGCACCTTGGGCAGGCTGGCCACCAGCATCGCCACGCCCGACAAGGTCAACATGCCCAGCACGATCTGCCGGAACCGCGCATCGCTGATGCCGTGGTACAGCCGCGCTCCCAGCAGCACGGGCACCAGCATGGCGGGCACCACAATGGCCAGCAGCGGCAGTGCCTCGCGGGTGACGAGGCCGGTGGCCAGGTAGGTGATGAAGGTCACCAGCAGCATGGCCAGGTTGAAGTTCTGGATGATGGCGCGCTGCACGTCCTTGTCCAGACCGCGCAAGGTGCACCACAGGGTGGGCAGCACGCCGGTGAAGCCGCCCAGGCCGCCCATCACGCCGCCCGCCATGCCCACCAGCGCGTCGGCCACGCGCCCGCCGCGCGTGATGCGGGGCAACTGCTTGGCCATCAGCATCGCCGGGCACCACAGCACCAGCAGCGTGCCGAGGATGACCTTGAACGCGTCCATGTCCAGCCGGGGCAATACGGCCACCCCGATGGGGATGCCCACCAGGCCACCCAGCACAAAGGGCAGCAGGCGCACCCGGTCAAACCCCCGGCGCACGGTGGCCGCCGCCACCAGCTGGCCGGTGAGCGCGCCGCACACCGCCAGCAGCGCGGCCAGGCGGGGCTCCAGCGTCCAGGCCCAGAACGACATGGCGACCATACCAAAACCAAAACCCGACAGCCCCTGCACAAACCCCGCGGCCACTGCGCCCAGGGCCACGATCAACAACACGGAATCCATGTCTCCCCCTCACTTGGTATGAACGTGCGCGTGAGTGGGCTTCACGCCCCACGGAGCTCCACGCTCCTCACGCATCTGCGCGTTCGGCCCGTGAGTCCATGAAGCGCAAGCCCTGCGCATCCAGCCGCCATTGTGTGCGCTGGCAGCAGGGGCAACGCTGTGGCGACGGATCGCGGTGCCGGTTCAATACAGGGTGGCCCGCTGGCGCGCTGGCAGTTCGCGGTCGTAGGCGGCGCCGTCAAATGCGCCCTGTGTGATGGACGCCAGGATGGCGCCCGGGGTGGGCACGGGGCGCGGGGTGCCGGGCGGCACGGCATGCCACAGGCGCGAGCGCTGGATGGCGCGCGCGCACTGGAAGTACACCGCCTGCACATCGACCACGATCACACACTTTGGCGGCTGGCCGTTGACCACGAAACGCGCCAGCAGGTCGGGCGCGACGCTGATGCGCGCGTGGCCGTTGACGCGCAGCGTCTCGCCCACGCCGGGGATGAGGAACAGCAGCGCCACGCGCGGGTCGGCCACGATGTTGCGCAGGCTGTCGGCGCGGTTGTTGCCACGGCGCTCGGGCAGCAGCAGGGTCTTGTCGTCCAGTAGCTGCACAAAGCCGGCGGGGTCGCCACGCGGCGAGGCGTCCAGCCCGCCGGGGCCGGTGGTGGCCAGCACGGCAAAGGGCGACGCCGCGATCATGGCGCGGTAGGCGGGGTGCACATACGGCAGCTCTTTGTGGACGGAGGCATCGCTCAGCGTGCCCAGCAGGGCCTCCAGGCGTGGCAGGGTGTCGATGGCGTGCTCGTCGCGGGCGGGTGTCATGGGGGCGGCTTCCTTCGGG
>NZ_JBWKYJ010000039.1:0-41578 GCF_059423685.1 Acidovorax sp. GW460-11-11-14-LB4
GGGTTCTGCCGGTGGGGGGAGCGTTGGTGTGGCCGCAGGGGCAGGGGCCGTGGGAGCCTGCGCAGGCGACTCGGTCCGGCGGTGGCTGAAAGCGGTGTCCCGCTCTTCGGGCGTGCCGCGCTCAAACTGCAGCATCAGCAAGCCAGTCAGCCCCACCACGGCCAAGGTGGCCAGGGCCGAAATCTTCCAGCGGGCCTGGTTGGCGGCAGGGGGGGCCACTGGGGCCGCTGATGCCGATGCCGCAGCCGTGGCCATCATCTGGGCATGCGCACGCACGGCATCATGCACATGCACGCCGGGGCGGGCGCCTTCCTGTTCGCTGGCCTCGTGGTAGCGCCGGACCAGTTCGTCATCCTGCCGGGTCATACAAACTCCTTGAGGTGCTGGCGCAGGCTGGCCCGCGCGTAGCGCAGGCGGCTTTTGGCGGTTTCAAAGTTAACGCCGGTGGCCTCGGCAATCTCCTGCACGCTCAGATCTCCTTCGGCTTGCAACAAAAAGGCCTCGCGCTGCTCTGGCGGCAACTGCTCCACGGCGGCGATGAGCGCGGCGGCCTGCTCGCGCGACTGCAGCTGGCGCACGGGCCCGAAGCCCGAGTCCGCCACCAGCGTGTCTGCCAGGCTGCGCGCATCGTCGTCGCTGGCATCCAGGCTGGCATGGTGTTTGGCGGTACGCAGGTGGTCCACCAGCCGGTGGTGTGCCAAGGTGAACAGCCAGGTGCGGAACCTGGCCTTGACCTCGTAGCGGGCAGCGTTGCGCGCCACCGCAAACCACACGTCCTGCAGCAGGTCGTCGGCCACGGCCTGCACCTTCACGCTGCGAAACACGAACCGCCACACGGCCAGCTCGTGCCGGGCGTAGAGCTGGTCGAACGCACCCAGGTCGCCGCTGGCGTAACGCAGCATCAGCGTCTCGTCGGCATCGTCGTGGGGCGTGGCGGATGGCACCCGCGGATTATGCGAGGCCCGCATGCACCAGCGGGAGCGTACCGGTAGATGCTCCCAAGGCCTACCTCGGGTCGGGAACGTACGACAGGTTGTCGGACTGTGGAAACGCGCGGGGCACAGGGGGCCGCGCGATGGGCTCGCGGATCACGCCCGCAGCCATCAGGTTTTCGCGGCTGTCGTAGCGGATGCTGATGATTTCGTTAGGGCGGAGTTGCAGCCGGCTGAAGGTGGTGTGCGACACAACGGATGTCTCGCGCTGGCCGTGCGCCGTTCCCAGCTTGGCCGATGGCATAGGCGCCGCCTTGGCCGCGCTGTCGGCAGCCATCGAGCGCGCCGAGGACTCGGCCTCTGACGCTGGCGACGGTGCGGCGGCGGCTGGTGCTGGTGCCGACTGTGCCGAGGGCAGCGCAGGTGCAGGCTCTTCGCGCAAGCGCCCCAGGCTGTTGGCACTCCCGTTGCTGCCATCACGGCGCTGGCTGTATGGTTCGGGGACGACAGCGGGCGAGGGCACCGGTGGCTGTTCGCGGAACAGCGCTACGCCAATCACGCCCACGTGAGCGGGGCGGCCCGTGCGGGCGGCATACGAGTTGGCAATGTGCGAGAACTCGAACGCAGCGACTTCGCTGTTGCTCTTGCGCCAGCCGGTGATCTGGTAACGCTCATAGGGCGAGAACACATACCCGCCCTGGTCCCACGCAGCGGTTTCGCCGCTGAGTACATTCACACCGTCCACCGAAGGCACGGCCAGTACCCGCTCGCCCAGCCGGTTGCGTACGGTGATGGCGTACCGCGCGCCCGGGCGGCCGGCCACCCAGTATTCGCCTTGGGCGTAGTGCACCGGCAACGTGGCCCCTGTGTCGCGGTCCACGATGGTGACATCGGCTAGGCGGCCAATGGCATGGGCAGGCAGGTGGCTCAGGCCCAGCAACGCGGCCAGTGTCGCGAGGGCGGGCAGGGTGAGAAGGCGGGGTTTCATGGCAGCTCCATCAAAAAAGTGGTGGTGCTGGGTGAAACGAACGGGATAGCTAAATGGGGTTGAGCGGATGCAAAAAATCTAAAAATGTTCTTTAGGGCTTATCTCTTTCGGGCCACTTGACCATTTCGCGGGAGGACTGGGGGCCATCGAATAGACCTTTTGCCCAGTGAGCTAAAAGTCCGCGCGGCCCGTTAGCATGAGCGCATGCTTGCCGTCAAACCGTATCTCCAAAGCGCTTGCATCCGCCCAGATGCAGATGTGGACTACGAAACCTATCCCTACAACGTACCCTCGATCCGAGAACTGGGTCTGCTGCAGTTTCACCCGGACGTAACCTTCTTTGTGGGGGAGAACGGTTCTGGGAAATCAACGTTGTTAGAGGGGATCGCGTTGGCCCTGGGCTATAGCCCGGAGGGTGGCACTCGCAATTTCAGACTGGCTACGGCGGATTCAGAATCATCGTTGCATGAGGTGCTGCGGTTGGCGCGGAGCTACCGCAAGCCGCAAGATGGCTATTTCCTGCGGGCTGAGAGCTTCTTCAATGTGGCCACCTACATGGATGAGGTTGGCTACCTGGATAACTACGGCGGAAAATCGCTACACGCTCGGTCTCATGGCGAGGCGTTTATGGCGCTGCTGACGCACAAGTTCCAGGGCAAAGGGTTGTACTTGCTGGACGAGCCCGAGGCAGCCTTATCACCCAACCGCCAACTCGCTGCGCTGTATGCAATCCACCAATTGGTGGAAGACAAATCTCAATTCATCATTGCCACGCACTCCCCCATCCTGCTGTCCTATCCCAACGCCAAGATCATCCAATTCGATGGCGCTGGTCTGTCCGAAGTGGCCTTCGAGGACACGGAGCACTACGCGGTAACTCGTGACTTCCTCAACAACTATCCCCAGCGACTGAAGCGCTTGCTGGCCGACGACTAGATGGGATGGCTGGCAGCGGACGACACTAGCGCATGCGATTTTTTGTCTCCAGATTGTCTGTGATTAGATGATTTGGCGATTAAATAACAAGAATTAAGTCGTTTGGGTTTTAAAGGCTGGCTCGCAGAATCCCTGCCTGTGACCACCACCACCTCCATCATCATCGTCCCCGGCTGGCGCGATTCGGGCCCCGGCCACTGGCAAAGCCTGTGGGCCGAGCGCCTGCCCCACGCGCGCCGCGTGGTGCAGGACGACTGGATCACGCCCACGCGTTCAGCCTGGGTGAGTCAGTTGGAGAAGACGGTACTGGCCGCAACGCACCCTGTAGTGATCGTGGCACACAGCCTGGGCTGTATTGCCACCACCCACATGGGGCCGGAGGCTGCAGCCAAGGTGTGCGGCGCCTTGCTGGTGGCTCCTGCCGACCCCGAGCGCCGCGCCATCCTGAGCGACTTTGCCCCCGTGCCCTACGCGGCGTTGCCTTACCGCAGCATCGTGGTGGCCAGCAGCAATGACCCGTTTTGTCCCATTCGCCTGGCGGGCGCCTATGCCAGGGCCTGGGGCAGCGAGTTTGTGCGCATGCAGAACGCAGGGCATATCAATATTGACTCGGGCCATGGCGAATGGCCGCTGGGCTGGGCGTTGCTGCAGTCTTTGGAGGGCGACCACAGCACCATCCAGCGAGCTGCAGGGTACTCGCAGGTTTCTCCGGCCGCCGCCTGATTGCTATCTAATCGATAGCTTTCGGCGCATGTGTTACCAGCGCTTGGAGCCTGCAGGACCCGAGATGTCCGGCCCCGGGCTGCTGATGTGCGGTTTGGGGTCATGGCCCCGGCACGCCCTTCGAGATGCTTATATGCCAATTCTCGATTAATTAACAAGAATATATTCTTTTGAGTTTTAAGAGGTGGTCCGCACAATGCGGAATCTCCAGCATTTTTTGGGCGACTTCACCATGACTTCTTTGAAACTCAAGACCCTCCTGGCCTCTCTGGCCCTGGCCGCGAGCGGCATGGCTGCCGCTCAAAATTCGCTGCTCAATGTGTCGTATGACGTGGCCCGCGAGTTCTACAAGGACTACAACGTGGCCTTCGCTGCGCACTACAAGAAGACCACCGGCCAGGACGTGAAGATCGACCAGTCGCACGCCGGCTCCAGCGCCCAGGCCCGTGCCGTGAACGACGGTTTGGCTGCTGACGTGGTCACCATGAACACCACCACCGACGTACAGTTTCTGGCCGACAACGGCGTGGTTGCCAAGGACTGGGCCAAGAAGTTCCCGCACGACGCATCGCCCACCACCTCGACCATGCTGTTCCTGGTGCGCAACGGCAACCCCAAGAACATCAAGGACTGGGACGACCTGATCAAGCCCGGCGTGCAGGTGATCGTGGTCAACCCCAAGACCGGCGGCAACGGTCGCTATGCCTACCTGGCCGCCTGGGGCGCCGTGCGTGAAAAGGGTGGCACGGAGGCGCAGGCCGCCGAGTTTGTCGGCAAGCTGTACAAGAACGTGCCTATCCTGGCCAAGGGCGGCCGCGATGCCACGGCCACCTTCCTGCAGCGCAACCAGGGCGATGTGCTGATCACTTTCGAATCCGAGGTGGTCTCCATCGACCGCGAGTTTGGCGCGGGCAAGGTCGATGCCATCTACCCCTCGGTGAGCGTGGTGGCTGAAAACCCCGTGGCCGTGGTGGAACGCACCGTAGCCAAGAAGGGCACAGCCCAGCTGGCCAAGGCCTACCTGGACTACCTGTACTCGGAAGAAGCGCAAGAGATCGCAGCCAAGCACGCCATCCGCCCCCGTTCGGAGACCGTGCTCAAGAAGTACGCCGACACCTTCAAGCCGCTCAAGCAGTTCACGGTGGCCAAGTACTTCGGCTCGCTGACCGAAGCGCAGAAGGTGCATTTCAATGATGGCGGCCAGTTCGACAAGCTGTACACGCCCGGCGCCAAGTAAATAGGCCCAGCGCTTTTCCCGACTCACCACTGCATCTATGACCACTGCGACCGCTGTGGCCGCAGCCCCGGCCGGACGGCGCGCGCCCAAGCGCGTGCTGCCTGGCTTTGGGCTGTCACTGGGCTACACCCTTTTCTACTTGAGCATCATCGTGCTGATCCCGCTGTCGGCACTGATCTTCAAGACCTTCACGCTCACCTGGGACCAGTTCTGGGCGGCCATCAGCGCGCCGCGCGTGATGGCGTCGTACCGGCTGACCTTTGGCGCATCGTTTCTCGCGGCGCTGGTCAATCTGGTGTTTGGCCTGCTGATCGCGTGGGTGCTGGTGCGCTACAAGTTCCCGGGCAAGAAGATCGTCGATGCGCTGGTGGACCTGCCGTTTGCGCTGCCCACCGCCGTGGCAGGTATCTCGCTCACGGCCCTGCTGGCAGGCAACGGCTGGGTGGGCAGCATTCTGGAGCCCATGGGCATCCAGCTCGCGTTCAAGCCTGCGGGCATTGTGATTGCGCTGATCTTCATCGGCTTGCCATTTGTGGTGCGCACCGTGCAGCCCGTGCTGGAAGACGCCGAAAAGGAGCTGGAAGAAGCCGCCACCTGCCTGGGCGCCACGCGCCTGCAGACCTTTACCAAGGTCATCCTGCCCTCCATCACGCCTGCGCTGCTCACCGGCTTTGCCATGGCGTTTGCGCGGGCGGTGGGGGAATACGGCTCGGTGATCTTCATCGCGGGCAACATGCCCATGGTGTCGGAGATCACTCCGCTCATCATCATCGGCAAGCTGGAGCAGTATGACTACGCCGGCGCCACCGCCGTGGCTGTGGTGATGCTGGTCATCTCCTTCATCCTGCTGCTCATCATCAACGCGCTGCAAGCCTGGCAGCGCCGCCACGCGGGGGCACCAGCATGAGCGGCAACAACTCCCGAACCATTCGCCGCGCTCAGGCGGGCACGACCGAAGCGCCCTGGGTCCGCTACACGCTGATCGCCATCGCCTTGGCTTTCATGCTGCTGTTCCTGGTGCTGCCACTGGCCGCCGTGTTTGCAGAGGCGCTGCGCAAGGGCTTTGGCGCGTACCTGGAAGGCCTGCGCGAGCCCGATGCCTGGTCGGCCATCAAGCTCACGCTGATCACTGCGCTGATCGCTGTACCGCTGAACCTCGTGTTCGGCGTGGCAGCCGCGTGGTGCATTGCCAAGTACGAGTTCAAGGGCAAGGCCTTCTTGACCACGCTGGTGGACCTGCCGTTCTCTGTGTCGCCCGTGGTGGCGGGCCTGATCTATGTGCTGATGTTTGGCGCGCAAGGCTGGTTTGGTCCGTGGCTGCAGGCGCATGACATCAAGATCATCTTTGCCGTGCCCGGCATCGTGCTGGCCACCGTGTTTGTGACCTTTCCGTTCATCGCCCGCGAGCTCATCCCACTGATGCAGGCACAGGGCAATGACGAGGAGCAGGCCGCCATCGTGCTGGGCGCGAGCGGCTGGCAGACCTTCTGGTATGTGACGCTGCCCAACATCAAGTGGGGCCTGCTATACGGCGTGATCTTGTGCAACGCGCGGGCCATGGGCGAGTTTGGTGCCGTGTCGGTGGTGTCGGGCCACATCCGTGGGCAGACCAACACCATCCCGCTGCATGTCGAAATTCTCTACAACGAGTACCAGTCCGTGGCTGCGTTTGCTGCGGCCTCGCTGCTGGCTTTGCTGGCCCTGGTCACCCTGGTCATCAAGACCATTGCCGAGCACCGCAACGAACAGGCCCTGAAGGCCGCCGCCGAATTGCCGCCCGAGCGCCCCGCGCCCGCTGGCGTGTGAAGGAAACAGAACATGAGCATCGAAATCCGTAACGTCAGCAAGCAGTTTGGAGACTTCCAGGCCCTGCGCGATGTGAGCCTGGACATTGCCTCGGGCGAACTCATTGCGCTGCTCGGCCCCTCGGGCTGCGGCAAGACCACGCTGCTGCGCATCATCGCGGGCCTGGAGACGGCCGACGTGGGCACCATCCACTTCAGCGGCGAAGACACCACCGACGTGCATGTGCGCGAGCGCAACGTGGGCTTCGTTTTCCAGCACTACGCATTGTTCCGCCACATGACGGTGTTCGAGAACGTGGCTTTTGGCCTGCGCGTGAAGCCCCGCAGTGAGCGCCCCAGCGAAGCACAGATCAAGAAAAAGGTCATGGACCTGCTCAAGCTGGTGCAGCTGGACTGGCTGGCCGAGCGCTACCCCTCGCAGCTGTCGGGCGGCCAGCGCCAACGCATTGCGCTGGCTCGCGCGCTGGCGGTGGAGCCCAAGGTGCTGCTGCTCGACGAACCCTTTGGCGCGCTGGACGCCAAGGTGCGCAAGGAGCTGCGTCGCTGGCTGCGCCGCCTGCACGACGAGTTGCATGTGACCAGCATCTTCGTGACCCACGACCAGGAAGAAGCCCTGGAAGTGGCGGACCGCGTGGTGGTGATCAACCAGGGCAAGATCGAGCAAAGCGGCTCCCCCCAGCAGGTGTGGGACCAGCCTGCCAGCCCGTTTGTCTACGGCTTTTTGGGCGACGTGAACCTGTTCCACGGCCGCGCCCATGAAGGCCTGGTGCACCTGGACGGCATGCAGCTTGACTCGCCCGAGCACCAGGCGGCGCAGAACGCCAAGGCCTTTGCCTATGTGCGCCCGCACGACCTGGACGTGGAGCGCTACTCCCCGGGCGCGGGCCTGGACGCCGAAGGCCGTCCCCGTGGCATCGTGGCCCAGCTGAGCCGCGCCATTGTGGTGGGCCCCATTGCGCGCCTGGAACTTATTCCGACCGACGATCACAAACCAGCGGACAATGCGTCCCCAGAATCCCTGATCGAAGCGCAGATCCCTGCGCAGCAGTTCAAGGACATGGGTTTCAAGGAGGGTGAGACGCTGGTGGTGACACCACGCCGCGCCCGCGTTTTTCTGGATCACGCCGCCGGTATCTGAGTTGCTTCTCCTTCGAGGCCTCTCTGGGTAACCTGCGGTTTCGAGGGACAAGAATGATGGTGTTGAACTGGATTGATCAGGCCCCGCGTCGCGTGCTGGCGCTGATCAGCGTGGCCTGTGTGGCGATGCTGGCGTTTGGCATGTACCTGCAGCATGTGGTGGGCCTGGAGCCTTGCCCCATGTGCATCGTGCAGCGGTATGCGCTCATTGGTGTTGCTGTATTCACGGCCCTGGCTAGTGCGCGAGGCAATCGGGGCTGGTGGATGACCTGGGCGGTGCTGGCCGTGATCACTGCCGGGTTTGGCGCCTTTGTGGCGGCTCGCCAGAGCTGGCTGCAGTGGTACCCGCCGGAGATCGCTACCTGCGGTCGCGACTTCTACGGCATGATCGAAAACTACCCCATCAGCCGCGCCATCCCCATGATCTTCCGGGGCTCGGGCGATTGCACTGCGATCGACTGGACCTTCCTGGGTGGCTCGATTGCCAACTGGTCGTTCATCTGCTTCGTGGGGTTTGGCTTGGTGCTGCTGGCTGTGCTGGTGCGGGCGCTGAAGGGTGGCAACAAGCGAGGCTCTGGTTATTCGATGGCTTGATGCCTGTGAGGCGTGGGCTTGCATGAAAAAGGCGCTCCAGGGAGCGCCTTTTTCGTTGTGGGAAGGGCTTCCAGCGCCGGTGTTCCTGCTCCGAGCGCAGTCCCACCTGGTCGCATGAAAGCGCACAAGGTTGGCTATCCAAGCACCACGTCCCCTGCGTCCAGCGATGGCGGACGCAAAAGGTCTTCGTTGATGCCCATGGTCTGGCTGGCGCGTTCTACGGCCTGCCACAGTGGCGCAGGCATTTGCAATATCTCTTCCGGCGACGCAGAGCGTGCGATCCATGCACTGATTTGCAGGTGCTGCTCGTGGGTGAGGAGGTCCAGGTTCAACATTTCGTCGATGATTTTCATGCAGGGGCTACAGGGTCGATGGGGTGGCTTGGAGATGGCTCTGCGCGGTAAAGCCCTGAGGAGGCTGTGCTTTGCATGAAGCGAAGAGGGGTTGCTCCGTGACAACCTCTAGCGTCACGGAGCATGGTGTTTTGTAGAAGAGATGGTACCCAAAGCACCAATCTCAAGCGGGCCAGTGCGACAGCTTCAGCCTGGCATACCGGTGCCATGCGGGAACGGTACGCCTTGTGTACCGTCAACCCATGCGGGCAGTTTGGGCATCACCTGGCCAAACAGCGGACTGGCCTGCCATTGCGCCAGCCAGGCCTGCAGGCGGGGCCACGGCTGTGCGGTCCACCAGTCGGCATCAATGCCTGCAAACTGCCGCACAAAAGGCGCAATCGCCATGTCGGCCAGGGCCGCGTGGGTGCCGAACAGGTAAGGCTGATGTGGTGAGAGACGCGCCTCCAGCGCACCCAACCAGGCCACGGCTTGGGCGTGTTCCGCGTCCATGTCAGCGTCCGGGTATCTGCTGGGGTACTTGCACCGGTCCAGCGCCTGCTTGAACGGGCCATCGCATTCGGCAATCAGCGTGAGCATGTCTTCCAGGCTGCCATGGCTGGGGGTGAGCCAGCCTTCAGGGTCGTGGTGTCGCAGCGCCCACAGCATGATGTCCAGGCTCTGCTCCAGCACCTGGCTGCTGGGCAACACCAGCACGGGCACCGTGCCCTTGGGGGATGCTTGTAGCAGACCCTGGGGCTTGTTCCTCAGCACCACCTCGCGCAGTTCGCAAACCTGGCCGCTCACGGCCAGGGCCAGGCGGGCGCGCATGGCATAGGGGCAGCGGCGGAACGAGTACAGGACGGGCAGGGCGGTCATGTTGTGCCATCCATGCCATCGTCCTCCGCGTGCTTGGCCACAGCGCGTGTGGGGCGGCCGGGTTGCTGCGCGCCGATGTGCTCTTGCCCACGCTGCCGGGCCAGCTGCATCTGCCGCTCGCGCTCGGCCAGGGCGCGTTCCTGCTCGGGTGTGCGGGTGCCGTGGCAATACGGACAGCTCACACCGGGCACGTATTGTGACGACTGCAGTTCGGCCTCGCCCAGCGGCATGCGGCAGGATCGGCACAACTGGTGGTGGCCCGGTGCGAGGCCATGGCCTACGGACACACGTTCGTCGAACACAAAGCAGTCACCGTGCCAGCGGCTGGATTCTTCGGGCACGGTTTCCAGGTACTTGAGGATGCCGCCTTCCAGGTGGTACACCTCGTCAAAGCCTTGTGACTTGAGGAACGCGGTGGACTTTTCGCAGCGGATGCCGCCCGTGCAGAACATGGCCACGCGGGGCTTGCCAGCCAATACGCCGCCAGGCTGCGATTGCTGCGCCACCCAGGCCGGAAACTCTGCAAAGGTCTGCGTGTGCGGGTTGATGGCGCGCTCAAACGTGCCAATGCCCACCTCGTAGTCATTGCGCGTGTCCACCACCACCACGCCCGGGTCGTCGATGAGGGTGTTCCAGTCTTCGGGCTTCACATAGGTGCCTGCATTGCGCGCGGGGTTCAGGCCTGGCACGCCCAGGGTGACGATCTCGCGCTTGAGGCGCACGCGCATGCGGTAGAAGGGCATGCGCTCAGCCAGCGCCTCCTTGTGCTGCAGGGCGGCAAAGCGCGCATCGCTGCGCAGCCAGGCCAACACCGCATGCACGCCCTGTGGTTCGCCCGCAATGGTGCCGTTGATGCCCTCGGGCGCCAGCAACAGCATGCCGCGCACGCCGTTCGCGTCGCACAGGGACTGCAGGGGCTCGCGCAGGGCGGCAAAGTCTGGCAGGTCCACGAACTGATAAAGCGCGGCAGTGAGATAGCGGGGTGTGACCGAGTCCACGAAAAAGGCGTTTTTGAAACAGGAAGGGGGATGATAGCTGTCACCTTTCGTTACGATGCGGGGTTACCAACGCTGCTTGCAAGGTGGTCGCATGAGCAAGGAATCCACTCTCAATCTGTTCCGTCGGCTGGAGCAGCTCAACGGCATTGGCGCTGCGCTCTCGCGCGAGCGGGACATCGACCGGCTGCTGGAGAACATCCTGGAGGCCGCCAAGACCATCACCGGGGCCGACGGCGGCACGCTCTACAGCGTGACGGAAGACCAGTCGGCCCTCAAGTTCGAGATATTGCGCACCGACTCGCTGGGCATCAACCTGGGGGGCACCACGGGCAAACCCATCGACCTGCCGCTGTTACCGTTGCGCACGGCCGACGGCGGGCCCAATGATTCGCTGGTGGCGGCCCACGCGGCCATCCACGACCGCACGGTGAACATTGCCGACGCCTACAGCGCGGCAGGGTTTGATTTTTCGGGCACACGCGCGTTTGACCAGCGCACGGGCTACCGGTCGCAGTCGTTCCTCACGGTGCCGATGAAGAACCACGACCTCGAACTCATCGGTGTGCTGCAGCTCATCAATGCGCGCGACCCGGACACGGGCGAGGTCATCACCTTCTCGCAGGCCGACCAGAGCCTGGCCGAGTCGCTGGCCTCGCAGGCGGCCATTGCGCTCACCAACCGGCTGCTCATCACGCAGCTCGAACGCCTGTTCGAGTCGTTCGTGAACCTGATCAACCTGGCCATCGACGAAAAATCGCCCTACACCGGCGGCCACTGCCAGCGCGTGCCCGCTCTCACGATGATGCTGGCCGAGGCTGTGGATGCCACCCGCGAAGGGCCGTTGGCCGCGTTCAAGATGAGCGACCGCGACCGCTACGAGCTCAAGATGGCGGGCCTGCTGCACGACTGCGGCAAGATCACCACGCCTGTGCACGTGGTGGACAAGGCCACCAAGCTGCAGACCATCTACGACCGCATCGGCCTGGTGGACACGCGGTTTGAAGTGCTCAAGCGCGATGCCGAACTGGCCGCGCTGCGCCGCCAGCTGGCGTTGCGTCCGGTGGTGGATGCACGGGCTGAAGGCCAGGAGCTGCAGGCCCTGCAGCACGAGATCCATGCGCTGGAGGAAGACCGCGAGTTTCTGCGCCGCAGCAACACCGGCACCGAGGCCATGCGCCCCGAAGACCAGCAGCGTGTGCGCGATATTGCCGCCATGCGCCACTGGCGCAACCCGCAGGGTGTGCAAACGAGCTTTTTGACGGGGGAGGAGGTGGAGAACCTCACCATCCGCTCCGGCACGCTGAACCAGGCCGAGCGCGACACCATCAACTACCACATCGTTGCCACTATCAAGATGCTGGAGACGTTGCCCTGGCCGCGCCACCTCCAAAACGTGCCCGAATACGCTGGGGGCCACCACGAACGCATGGACGGCAAGGGCTATCCGCGTGGCCTCACGCGCCAGCAGATGTCGCTGCAGGCCCGCATGATGGGCATTGCCGACATCTTTGAGGCGCTGACGGCCGCAGACAGGCCCTACAAGAGTGGCATGACCCTGTCGCAGGCGCTGGCCATCATGTGCAGGATGCGGGACAACGGGCACATCGACCCCGACCTGTTCGAGGTGTTTGTGCGCGAAGGGGTGTACCTGCGCTATGGCCAGCAGTTTCTGGATGCGGAGCAGGTGGACGGGGTGGATGTGGCGGCGATGGGGTTTTGACATCGCCTCACCCTAGCGCATCATGGTGTACGTTTGCTATGTAATTGATAGCTTCTGGCGCATGATCCACTAGCGCTGCCGGCCAAAATCATCCCAATTCTTCAGCCCCGGCACCCACTGTAATGCTGGCCTGTGCCATCAGCCAGTCCCGGAACGCTGCCATGGCCCCCGTGGTGGTGCGCGATTGCAAGCGGGTCAGCCAGTAGGCGCCCCGGTGCAGCTCTTGCGCAAAGGGCTGCGCCAGGCGGCCCTGCTGCAGCTCGCGCGCGAACATCTTCACTGGCAACAGCGCCATGCCTGCGCCCTGCGCCGCCGCCTCGGCCAGCGTCAGGGACGAGTCGAACACCGCGCCACGCACCACGGGGCAGAGCGCACCCGCAGCCTCGAACCAGGCCGTCCATTCGTCGGTGCGGTAGCTGCGCAGCAAGGGCTGGCGCGCCAGGTCGGCCATCGTGCGCAGGCCATGGGCCAAGCCGGGCGAGCACATCACGGACATGGGCGCATCCATGATGCGGTCGGCCTGCGTGCCGTGCCAGGCACCGTCGCCAAAGCGGATGGCGTAGTCCAGCCCTTCGCCCGCCATGTCCACCCGGTTGTTGTGCGTGAGCAGGCGCAGGTCCACAAAGGGGCAGGTCTGCTGAAAGTCGCGCAGCCGGGGCAGTAGCCAGCCCACTGCAAACGTGCCCACGGCGCCCACGGTCAGCACCTCGCGCGGGCGGGTGTCGCCCAGCTTCTCCAGGGCGCGCTGCAGGTTGCCAAACGATTCCACCACCACCGGCAGCAGGGCCTGGCCTTCGTCCGTCAGCGCCAGGCCGCGTGGCAGGCGGCGAAACAGCGGTTTGCCCAGCCGGTCCTCCAGCTTGCGGATGTGCTGGCTCACGGCGGTCTGGGTCACGTGCAGCTCCTGGGCGGCGCGCGTGAGGTTGAGGTGGCGGGCCGAGGCCTCGAAGGCTCGCAGAGCATTGAGTGGCAGGTGCATGGCGCCAAAAGGTCAAAGTTTTTCTTGGGGCTTTTGGCAATTATTGTCGATGGTGCTGGGGGCTGAACCTCCGTATCGTTCGGGCCTTGTTCCCCACTACGCTTTCAATCGATATGCAAAGAAGACAGTTTTCCTTGGGTTTGATGGCCGCCACGGCCATGTCTTTATGGGGTTGTGCAGCTGCCAGCAACCCAGACCGCCGCGAGCAGACCGCCAGCGCATGGAGCGATGCCCTCGCCGGCATCGAACGCGCCGCCCAGGGCCGCCTGGGGGTGGCCATGCTGGACACCGGGTCGGGCCTCGCGTTGGGCTGGCGGCAGGACGAGCGTTTTGCCATGGCCAGCACCTTCAAGCTGGTGTTGGCCGGCTGGATGCTGGCTCTGGTGGACCAGGGCAAGGAGCGGCTGGATGCGCGCGTGCATTACCCGGCCACCGACGTGGTGGCGTACTCGCCCGTCAGCGGCCCGCGCGCGGGCGATGGTGGCGGCCTGACGGTGGGTGAGCTGTGCTCTGCCACCGTCAGCCTGAGCGACAACACCGCTGCCAATGTGCTGCTGGCCCGCCATGGCGGCCCGGCCGGGTTCACCGCGTTCGTGCGTTCGCTGGGTGACGAGGTCACGCGGCTGGACCGCACCGAGCCCACGCTGAATGAGGCTGCCGTGGGCGACCCGCGTGACACCACCACGCCGCTGGCCATGCTGCAGACCATGCAGAAACTGCTGCTGGGCAACGCGCTCAGCCCCATGTCCCGGGCCTGGCTGCAGCGCTGGCTGGTGGAGACCAGCACGGGCGATAAGCGCCTGCGCGCCGGTGTGCCGGGCTGGAAGGTGGGCGACAAGACGGGCACGGCGGGCGAGAGCGGCACGGCCAACGACATTGGCGTGTTGTGGCCGCAGGACGGCGGCGCGCCGGTGCTGGTGACCTGCTACCTCACGCGCTCCAAGGCGTCGCCGGAGCAGCGGGATGCGGCGATTGCGCAGTTGGCGCGCGCCGTGGCAGCCGCGCGCGAGACTTTCACCCGCTCTTAGAGCTTCTTGACCAGCACCTGGCTCTTGCGGTCCCAGTTGTACTTGCGCTTGCGGGCGTCGGGCAGCCAGTCCGGATCCACCGGCGAGAAGCCCCGCTTGATGAACCAGTGCATGGTGCGGGTGGTCAGCACAAAGATGCTGTCCAGCCCCAGCAGGCGCGCGCGCTGCTCGATGCGCTTGAGCAGCTTTTCGCCGTCGCCAGTTCCCTGGCTTTGCGGCGATACCGTCACCGCGGCCATCTCGGCCGTTTTGGCTTCGGGGTAGGGGTAGAGCGCCGCGCAGCCAAAAATCACGCCGTCGTGTTCGATGATGGTGTAGGTGGCGATGTCGCGCTCGATCTCGGTGCGGTCGCGCTTGACCAGCGTGCCGTCCTTCTCGAAGGGCTCGATCAACTGCAGGATGCCGCCCACGTCGTCAATCGTGGCCTCGCGCAGCTCTTCGAGCTTTTCGTCGATGACCATGGTGCCGATGCCGTCGTGCACATAGACCTCCAGCAGCAGCGAGCCGTCCACCGCAAACGGCAGGATGTGGCTGCGCTCCACGCCGGCCTTGCAGGCCTTCACACAGTGCTGAAGGTAAAAGCCCGTATCGGTGGGCTGCTGCGCCGGGGGCAACTGGGCCAGCAGCGCCTGCGCGGCGGCCAGCGGCAACTCGGTGTCGATGGGGTTGTCGTCGCTCTCGGGCTCGGTGGGCGACATGCGGATGCCCTGCACCTCGGTCAAAAAGATGAGTTTGTCGGCCCGCAGCTCGATGGCCACGCTCGTGGCCACTTCTTCCATGCTCAGGTTGAAGGCCTCGCCCGTGGGCGAAAAGCCAAACGGCGACAGCAGCACCAGCGCGCCCATGTCCAGCGTGCGCTGGATGCCGGCCACGTCCACCTTGCGAACCAGGCCCGAATGCTGAAAATCCACCCCATCCACAATGCCCACGGGCCGCGCCGTGAGAAAGTTGCCCGAGATCACGCGCACCGTGGCGCCCGCCATCGGCGTGTTGGGCAGGCCCTGACTGAAGGCCGCCTCGATCTCATAACGCAGCTGCCCGGCGGCCTCCTGCGCGCAATCGAGTGCCACGGAGTCAGTGATGCGGATGCCATGGGAGTACTTGGCCGCATGCCCCTTGGCTGCCAGCTGCTCATTCACTTGCGGGCGAAAGCCGTGCACCAGCACGATCTTCACGCCCATGGCCTGGATCAGTGCCAGGTCTTGCGCAATGCTGTGCAGCTTGCCGGCCGCAATCGCCTCACCCGTCAGCCCGATCACAAACGTCTGGTTGCGGAACTTGTGGATGTAGGGCGCCACCGAGCGGAACCAGGGGACGAAGGTGAAATTGAAGACGGCGGACATGGAGAAAGGTGTTTGGGGCAGTGGTGGTAATGCGCGAGGAGCGAATGATAAGTGTCCTTAGCGACCGGGTGCTGGGATTTGCACGCTCAGCCAGGGTGACCGACGAACAGCGCTGCGATGCGGCTGCGCCAGCGTTCGGCATCTTCCCGCCGGTCAAACCCGCCCAGGTGCATGGGGCGCTCGCCACGCACTGTCAGGCGCAGCACATGGTAGGGGCCGTCTTCTGAGGTGCGTTCCACCACCTCTGGTGGTGCAAAGCGATCAAACGCAATGTGCACAGTGCGGCCCACCAGCGGCCAGCGCGAGGTGCGCCGCACCTGGCGCCTAGCTGGGTCGAAATGTAGCGTCAGCAGCCGCCCCAGAGCAATCGCCAAAAACAGCGCACCCATGGCGCAGGCCGCCACCACACACGCGGCGGCCAACAGCAGGTGCAGCCACGGCGTCCGGGCCGTGGCGTGCATCACAAAGGGAACAGGAATCAGGAACATGCCCAGCGCAATGGCGCCCACAAAGAGGCGCATCGGCACCGAGATGTGCTCGGCGTAGTGCAGCCCGTCACCGGACTCGGAAAACCCGCTGGCCATGTCGATCCTTGGTCCTTCGTGCTGAGTGTCACGCCAGCTGGCGTGCAGAGGACGCCGCCCCGCGTGCGCGAAACGCGCTGAGTTTGGCACCAAAAGGCTCCAGCACCAGACCTTCTTCGGGCAAGGTGCCTGCAGCGTCCGAGGGGGCCTCCAGCGCAATGCCGCAGCCCTGGAGCAGCGCCACCATCTCCGCAGGGGCGATGGTGCCGTGTGCCAGCAAGGCGTCCACCGTGCGCCCCAGTGCTTCGCGGTGCGTGGTCAACAGCGCCTGGGCGCGCTGGTATTGCTGCTGCATCAGCGCCTCGATGGCCTCGTTGCTCGGGCCGATGTCTGTGTTGACGTGGTTGTCCATCTCCACGGTGACATCGGTGCGGGCCAGCCGCACGCCAAAGCCATGGTGGCGGATGTATCGCGCCGCCCCGGCCGTCACCTGCTTGAAGTCCTGCTCGGCCCCGGTGGTGCAGGCCATTTCGCCAAACACCAGTTCCTCCGCCACGCGGCCTGCCAAGCCTACGCACATCATGTCCAGCGCGTTCTGGCGCGTGGTGGCCTTGAGGCTGGAGAAGCTGTTGTAGCCGCCCTCGAACGAGGCAATGTTGATCTTCACCTCTTGCGGAGCGTGGCCGAACAACACGCAGTACGCCAGGCCGTGACCCGCCTCGTGCACCGCCAGCAGGGCCCGAAAGTCTGCATTGGCCCGCTGCTTGAGCCGGTTCAGCTCCAGCGTCACCGCAAACGCAGCCTGCACCGTGCCCGCAGGCCCCTGGCCCGACACCAGCAGGTGGCGCTTGTCGGGCGCCAGGTGAATGCCGAACTCCTGGTCCGTTGAGAGCTGCTCCTGCACCACCCATAACGCCGCGTTGACCAGGTTGGCGCTCAGGATCGCGTGCACCGACGAGAACAATGGCCGCGTGCCCTGCGCAGGGAACACGGCGTTGGCATACAGCTCGCTCAGCACATCCTGCCCGATGGCAAATCGCACGCCACACTGCGCGGCGATATCGTCCACATAGCGTGTGCACAGGTTATGGATGAGGCGCTCATACGTCGCCTTGCTGAACGACGGGTAGACCACATGTTCATTGCCCAGCCGCGCGATCTGCTCGGGCTTGAAGCGTTCGCCCAGCGCCTTCTTCACATCGATGAGTGAGAGCTTGCGGGTCAGGCGGTGAAAGATGTCGGCATCGGTGTCGCAGTCTTCCACGCGCTGCGCGGTCTCGTGGTACATCTCGTCGAGGTTGCCGCACACAAACACCAACAGCTTGCTGTAGTCGGTCTCCCATGCATGGCTGGACTGCTGAAAGTTGGCAAACAGCGCCTGCACCTTGGCGGGCGGCCACTGCATGATGGCGGACAGCGGCTCCTGCAGCTTCAGCATGCGCTTGAGTTCTTGCGCATCCCAGGCGTCCAGTTGAAAGCGGTAGGGCTTCTTGCCTGCGCGATCGTCGTCGCCATCTTCGGCGCGCTCAGCCTCGTAGTGCGCATCGGCCAGCTTGCGCTCGATGTTGGACAGTGCGCTCAACGCGGGTGGCAGGCGCCCGTCGGACAGCAGTGTCCACACGTCCTGGTAGCGCTCCACCTTCACGTCGGCGCCCTTGGTGTCCACCGTGCGAAACCGCTGGAACTCGTCCAGCACCAGGATGCCCGGCATGCCTTCGTGAATGCCCGAGTCGCCCAGCATGCCCGAGATGGACGAGCTGCGGTAGCTCGCGCCGTGGCTGAAGCCGTCCATCTGCACTTCCACAAACCGGTCGTAAAAGCCCAGCAGCTGGGCCAGCCGCCGCGTGAGCTGCGTCTTGCCCGTGCCGGTCAGGCCCCACAGGCAGACGATGACCGGCCGGGTGATGAGCTGCGGCAGCACGTACCAGGCGCGGATGGCATTGATCACGCGGTCGATCACATCGTCGATGCCGAGCAGATCGGCTTTCAGTTGCAACGCCGCGTGGGCCAAAGCCTGCTGGCGCTGGGCCAGCTCTGCGCTGCTGGCAACCGGTGTGAGGGGCGCGGTGGCCTGGGCACGCACAGGGTGCGCTGACTGCACCGGGGATGGATGCGCTGCCAGCGTTGGCGCACCGGCCAGCGCCGGATGCGGAGTGGGATGTCGCTGGTGTGGCGGCAGTGGGTTGTTGAAGGGATTCATGTCAATCGTTCAAGAAAGGGTTCTGGATCGCCTTGCGCAGGGCGACGTTGTCCGCACGGCGCTGGGCCCCACGGGTTCGGATGTGCTTGCCTGCCGCGCTGGACAGGCTGCGTTGGGCCAGCGCTGCGGCCACAGGGTTTCGGGGCGGGCCCGAGGCTTCGAGCTTCAGCACCAGGGGCTGCTTCATGCGACGCAGCTTCTTGATTTCACCCTGGGCGAAGGCCCGAGACAGTTTTTTGGCACTCATGGTGTGCACGTACTCCACAAACAAAAAACCCCGGCGATGGAGCCAGGGCTTGCGGAGCGCGTGAAAGAGTGCGCGGGTGCATTTGCCATGGCTGAACTGTGTGTGCACAGTCCAGCCGGGGCTGTGGACTGTGGTCAGACGGGTGCGGCGTAAAAGGCAGACATGTCGGGGACCTCCAGGGGTTCGTTCGGGCCGTGCGCCGAGGGTTGCGCTGAACAGGGGCTTGCGAAGAATGGGTGCGATTTTGGCGGCGCTGGCGGGCTTTGGCAACGAAAAGCGCTGAAAACGCGGCGAAATGTCGTACCAAAAGCACAGATGCAGCGCAGGGGGCAGGGTGCTGCTATCGATAATGCGGGCCTATGTCTTCTTCTGATCCGCATTTGCCTGCGTCGTCCCGCGTTCCTGCTCCAGCACCCGTATCTGCACCTGCACCTGCCGCGCCGCCAGCGCCGCTGCGCATCACGTTCCCCGAGTCGTTGCCGGTGTCGGGCAAGCGCGACGAGATCATGGAGGCTATCACCAAGCACCAGGTGATCATCGTGTGCGGTGAAACGGGGTCGGGCAAGACCACCCAGCTGCCCAAGATTGCGCTGGCGCTGGGCCGTGGCAAGTGCAATGCCAAGCCGGGACAGAAAGGGCAGCTGATTGGCCACACCCAGCCACGCCGCATTGCGGCCAGCAGCGTGGCCAAGCGCATTGCCGAAGAGCTGAACACGCCTCTGGGCGACGTGGTGGGCTTCAAGGTGCGGTTCCAGGACCGCCTCTCGCGCGATGCGTCCGTCAAACTCATGACCGACGGCATCTTGCTGGCCGAGACGCAGACCGATCCGCTGCTCAAGGCCTACGACACCATCATCATCGACGAGGCGCACGAGCGCAGCCTCAACATCGACTTTCTGCTGGGCTACATCCGCCAGATCCTGCCGCGCCGGCCGGACCTGAAGGTCATCGTCACCTCGGCCACGATTGATGCGGACCGGTTTGCCAAACACTTTGAAAGCGCCAAGGGTCCGGCCCCGGTCATCATGGTGTCGGGCCGCACGTTTCCGGTGGAGCAGCGCTACCGCCCGTTTGAAGAGAGCCGCGACTACGGTCTGAACGAGGCCATTGCCGATGGCGTGGACGAGCTGTGGCAGGGGAATGCGGCGGGTGACATCCTGGTCTTTTTGCCCGGTGAACGCGAGATCCGCGAGGCTGCTGACCACCTGCGCAAGCACCTGTCGCACCAGCCCGTGATGCGCAACGCCGAGGTGCTGCCGCTGTTTGCGCGCCTCAGTCAGGCCGAGCAGGACCGCATCTTTGACGGCCATACGGGCCGCCGCATCGTGCTGGCCACCAACGTGGCCGAGACCTCGCTCACGGTGCCGGGTATCCGCTACGTGATTGACGCAGGCACAGCGCGCGTCAAGCGCTATTCATTCCGCAGCAAGGTGGAGCAGCTGCTGGTGGAGCCCATCAGCCAGGCTGCAGCCAACCAGCGCGCGGGCCGCTGCGGGCGCGTGGCCAACGGCATCTGCATCCGCCTGTACGACGAGGCGGACTTCAACAGCCGCCCGCGCTTTACCGACCCCGAAATTTTGCGCAGCTCGCTGGCGGGCGTCATCCTGCGCATGAAGTCGCTGCACCTGGGCGATGTCACGCAGTTCCCGTTCATCGAGGCGCCTTCGGGTCGCGCGATTGCCGACGGTTACCAGCTGCTGGCCGAGCTGGGTGCGGTGGACGATGCGAACGAACTCACCCCCATGGGTGTGGAGCTGTCGCGTCTGCCGCTGGACCCGCGCGTGGGCCGCATGATCATCGAGGCGCGCGACCGCAAGGCGCTGGACGAGGTCCTCATCATCGCCAGCGCACTGAGCGTGCAGGACGTGCGCGACCGCCCCATGGAGGCACAACAGCAGGCTGACCAGGCGCACGCCAAGTTCGACGACGACAAGAGCGAGTTCAGCGGGTATCTGAAGCTGTGGAAGTGGATCAACGAGGCCCGGGGCGGGGCGCCCAGCCTGCCATCGGCCCGTGCCCAAAAGGCCATGGCCCAGCAGCGCGCGCCTTCGCAGGCCTTTTTGCCGGTGGCGCAGCGTTCGGTGGCTGCGGCTGCACCCCTGCCTGCCGTGTCCAGCGCTGCGGCACCCGCGCCCACCCACAAGCTCAGCAACCGCCAGTACGAGCAGCTGCTGCGTCAGAACTTCATCAGCATCCGCCGCCTGCGCGAGTGGCGCGACATCCACACCCAGCTGCTCACGGTGGTGACCGAGCACAAGTGGCAGATCAACATGCAACCCGCGAGCTACGAGCCGCTGCACCTGTCCATGCTTGCCGGGCTGCTGGGCAACGTAGGCTGCAAGAGTGACGAGGAAGACTGGTACCTGGGCGCGCGTGGCATCAAGTTCTACAAGCACCCCGGCGCGCACCTGAACAAAAAGCCCGGCCGCTGGATCATCGCGTCGGAACTGGTCGAGACCACGCGCCTGTTTGGCCGGGGCATCGCCGCCATCGAGCCGCAGTGGCTGGAGCAGATTGGCGGCCATTTGCTCAAAAAGCAGCTGCTGGACCCGCACTGGGAGAAGAAGTCCGCCGAGGTGGTGGCGCTGGAGCGCGCCACGCTCTACGGCATCGTGGTCTACAACAACCGCCGCGTGAACTTTGGCAAGGTGGACCCACACGCTGCGCGCGAGGTGTTCATCCGCGAAGCCCTGGTGGGCGGTAACTGGGAGACGCGCCTGCCCTTCCTGGCTGCCAACCAGAAGATGATCGCCAAGGTCGAAGAGCTGGAGCACAAGTCCCGCCGCCAGGACGTGCTGGTGGACGACGAACTCATCTACGCCTTCTACGACCAGCAACTGCCGCCCGAGGTGTGCAGCGGCCACAGCTTTGAAGCCTGGTATCGGGACGAGTCCAAGAAGCAGCCCGACCTGCTGAAGCTCACCCGCGAGGAGCTGATGCGCCACGAGGCCGCCGGCATCACCACCAACGCCTTTCCCAAGACGGTACGCCTGGGCGGCGTGGACTGCGCAGCCAGCTACCTGCACGAGCCCGGCGATGCGCGCGACGGCATCACCGTGACCATCCCGCTCTTTGTGCTCAACCAGGTGAGCGACGAGCGCTGCGAGTGGCTGGTGCCCGGCATGCTCAAGGACAAGATCCAGGCCCTGCTCAAAAGCCTGCCGCAGCGCCCGCGCAGCCGCTTTGTGCCGCTGCCCGACAGCGCCACGCGCCTGGCCGAGCTGCTGGGTGCGCCCGAGCGCTTTGGCACGGGCAGCCTGACCGAGGTGCTGCTCAAGCAGGTGCGCGACGAAACCTCGCTCGACGTGAAGCGCGCCGACTTCAAGCTCGACATGCTCAGCCCCCATTTGTTCATGAACTTCCGCGTGGTGGACGAGCACGGCCGCCAGCTGGGGCATGGCCGCAACCTGGGCGCACTCAAGGCCGAGTGGGGCGCCAAGGCGCGGGGCGCGTTCCAGGCGCTGGCGGGGCTCAAATTGGGCAGTACAGCCGCCGATACGGCGGATTTGAAGCAAAAAGCGCCGCAAGCGCTAGAGAAACATGCCCAGGGTGCTATCAAATCAGGAGTTAACGGGCCAGGCCTCGCGGCCAAGCCAGGCAGTACAACGCTTTCCGCACCCGTTGCACCATCGACCCCTGCGGGCCAGCGCTACACCACCTGGACATTCGGCGAGCTGCCCGAACTCATGGAGATCAGGAAGGCCGGCCAGACGCTGATCGGCTTTCCGGCCCTGATCGACGGTGGCGACGCCGTGACCATCGAAGTCTTCGACGAACCCGAGGTGGCCGCCGCCAAGCACCGCGCGGGCCTGCGCCGCCTGTTTGCGCTGCAGATCAAGGACGCCCTCAAGTACCTGGAAAAGAACATCCCCGATCTGCAGAAGATGGCTGTGGCCTATATGCCCCTGGGCACGCAGGAAGAGCTGCGCACCCAGATCATCGACGTGGCGCTGGATCGCGCCTTTTTGCTCGACCCGTTGCCCACCGACGAATACGCTTTCAAGCGCCGCGTGGAAGAAGGCCGGGGCCGCCTCACGCTGATCGCCAACGAGGTCGCGCGCCTGGCCGCCACCATCCTCACCGAATACGCAGCCGCCGCCCGCAAGATCAAAGACACGAAGAACGCGCCCGACGCGACAGCGGACGCCCTGCAGCAGCTACAACGCTTGGTCCCCAAGAACTTCATCGCTGTGGCCCCCTGGGCGCAACTGGCGCACTACGCCCGCTACCTCAAGGCCATCACCCTGCGCCTGGACAAATACCGCGCCGACCCCGCCCGCGACGCCGCCAAGCTGGCCGAGCTGCGCCCGCAAGAGCAGCGCTACTGGCGTCTGGTCGCCGAGCGCAAGGGTGCAGTGGATGCCCGCATGCAAGAGCTGCGCTGGCTGCTGGAGGAACTGCGCGTGAGCTTCTTTGCGCAAGAGCTGCGCACGCCCCAGCCGGTCAGCGTGAAGCGGCTGGACAAGTTGTGGGCGCAGGTCAATAGTTGACTGAAGTTATCTCCGGCGGTGAGACGGTTGGTCTCACCGACAAGGACCGCCATTTAGTGCAGTAGCTCGAGCGAAGCGGTCGTGTGAAGCCGTTTTTGCATCAGTGCGCCGGTATGTTTCGTTTGATCTACACCCACAATCTCCTGGAGACCGTCCACCGTGACGAAACCGTTGCGTTTCCAAAATGCAATCAGGCTGGGGCTGGGAGGTGAAACATGGAGCAAGATCGTGTCAGAAAACTGGGCTAGCTCCTTGTCGAGAAGAAGAACAACGTCGTGCCCCAGACCGCGACCGCGAAAGTCTGCATCAATGAGCAAGAAGGAAATATAGGCTGGCGATTCCTTCGTCGCGGGTTTTTGGACCGCCACGATTCCGACGACCCGGGTTATTGCTTCCTTTAGCAACACTTCGTAGAAAACACTAGAACCCAGCGTTCCTTGGGTGAGGCCCTCGAGCACAACTCGACTATCCACTTGTCTCTCATCTCGAAAAAACAGCGGAATCTTCCGATGTGTCAGCTGATTCAGTACAGCTTCAACGTAGGCTGGCCTAGCGTGAATGGAGGCAAGGGAGATATGGCTTGTCTTATGCAATTTTCTACTTTAAGGAGAGAGGGTTATTACCTGTATGCAAGGCCATTCTAAGGATCGAACGCAACGATGAACTTCATGTTCAAAACGAATCTGCGGGTTTAATGTGACACTTCGTATCCAAAACGAATCTGCGGAATTAATGTGACTTACGCGCATCACAAAATGCGAGAGCTCACTCGCGCTTAGATTGCCAAAGGTGTGATAAGGCGGAGGCGAGGCAGAATCGATGGGCTAGGGGGGCGGTCGCGTTGGCGACGCTTGCCGAGGGGCACCCCATTGTCGTGCTGAGGGCTGCGAACTAGGCTTGCGATCAAAAGGAGACTGTCTGCCCCATGCGCCCTCACTACAAGTTCTGGCCCCGCCGCCTTCCACACGCCATCACACTGCCTGCCACCTCGCTGTGGGACAACCTGGCCACCAATGCACGCCGCTACCCTGACAAGGCGGCGTTGGTGTTTTTCGGCACCACGGTCAGCTACCGGCAACTGATGGAAGGCGCGGAGCGCCTGGCTGCGCGGCTGGCCCAGCTAGGCGTGCAGCGGGGCGACCGCGTGGTGCTGTGCATGCAGAACTGCCCGCAGCTGGTAATGGCCCACTTTGCCATCCTGCGGGCCAATGCGGTGGTGGTGCCGGTCAATCCGATGAACCGGGCCGAAGAGCTCAAGCACTACATCACCGATCCCGACACCAAGGTGGCGATCACCACCGGTGATCTGGCCCCCGAGATGGCGAAGGCCAGCAATGCGTTGGCCCCTGGCGAGCGGCTGGCGCATCTGGTGGTCACGCAGTTCTCGGATGCGTTTGACGTGGCAGTGACCGGCATGGATGCGCCGCCCGAGGCGTGGATGGACTGGCTGGGCACGCGCCACCCCTTGCCGGCACTGGAGGGCGGGCAGGCCCACGCCTGGGCAGATGCCCTGGCTTGTACTGATGCGCCCCCCGCTTTGTTGGTAGGCCCGGCCGACCTGGCGCTGCTGCCCTACACCAGTGGCACCACAGGCCTTCCCAAAGGCTGCATGCACCTGCACAAAAGCATCATGCACAACACAGTGGCCGCCTGCCTGTGGGGCAATGGGTCTGCCGACAATGTGACGCTGGCGGTGGTCCCCATGTTCCATATCACCGGCATGGTGAGCGTGATGCACACGTCGATCTACTGCGGCGCCACGCTGGTCATCATGCCCCGCTGGGACCGCGACCTGGCCGGGCGCTTGATATCGCGCTACCAGGTCACCACCTGGACCAATATTCCCACCATGGTCATCGACCTGCTGGGCAGCCCGAACTTTGCCAGCTATGACCTCTCCAGCCTGGCCTATATCGGTGGCGGGGGAGCGGCCATGCCGCAGGCCGTGGCGCAGCGCCTTCTGGAGCAATATGGCCTGCGGTATGCCGAGGGCTATGGCCTGACCGAAACGGCCGCTCCGTCGCACGCCAACCCGCCGGACCACCCCAAGCAGCAGTGTCTGGGCATTCCGTTCATGAGCACCGATGCGCGGGTGATCGACCCCGACACGCTGCAGGAGCTGCCCGTGGGCGAACAGGGCGAGATCATCATCCATGGCCCCGAGGTGTTCGAGGGCTACTGGAAGCGGCCCGATGCCACGGCGTCAGCCTTCATCGAGTTCGAGGGCAAACGGTTCTTCCGTTCGGGCGACCTGGGGCGCATGGACGAGGACGGTTACTTCTTCCTGACCGACCGGCTCAAACGCATGATCAATGCCAGCGGCTTCAAGGTGTGGCCGGCCGAGGTCGAGGCGTTGATGTTCCGCCACCCTGCGATCCAGGAGGCCTGCATCATCGCGGCCAAGGACAGCTACCGGGGCGAGACAGTCAAGGCGGTGGTGGTGCTGCGCGCTACCCACAAGGACACGACCGAGCAGCAGATCATCGACTGGTGCCGCGAGAACATGGCCGTCTACAAGGTGCCGCGCATCGTGCAGTTTGTGCCGGCGTTGCTCAAGAGCGGCAGCGGCAAGGTGATGTGGCGCGCGCTGCAGGAGCAGGAAGCGCAGTGAAGGGTTGGCACCCGCCGGTTTGACAAACGCGCCGAGAAGAAAAGAGATGCCGCTACGGCGGCGGTGACGAGCCCTGCGGCGGCCGTCAGTGCGCTGCGCCCGCCATGGTCAGTTCGCCCAGGTCCCGCTCCAGCAGGGCAGGGTCGCCCAGTTGCAGCTCGATCAGGCGGCGCAGGTGGGTGACGCTGTCCAGGTCGATGCCCTTGCACAGCAGCCCGGTGTGCAGGCCCTGCACGTGGGCCACCTCGGTGGACATGGCGATGTGGTTGCCCGTGTCGGCCAGGGGGATGGTCAGTTGGCACAACGTGCCTTGCCCCAGCGTGGCCTGCGCGGGCACCATGATCAACGCGCCCTTGAGCGACAAATCCAGCACATGCACGCTGAACGCATCGGTGGCCGTGGTCAGCAGGGCCGGCGCATCAAAACCAACGCGGACGAAGTGGCGGCGTTCATGGGGCATCGCTGTCTCCTGGGCGGGGCGGGGGGTTGGGCACATGCTACCCCAACCGGCACACGGTAGTTAATTTTTGGAGGTTTTTGCAAGCATTCGTTAACATGGTTTCTCCATCACCTGGGGGGTCCGGTGTGAAACCTGGCGTGAACTGGCTGGTGCGGCGCTGTGCCGCGTGGCTCAAAGGCATTGTGTGGGCGGCCGTATTGACGGCCAGCGCCAGCATTGCAGCGGCGCCCCGCGAGCTGCGTGTGGGCGTGTACTCGAACGAACCCAAGGTGTTTGTGGATGCCGATGGCAAGGCCGCAGGCATTTTTGTGGATCTGCTGCAATTGGTGGCTGCGCGCGAGCAGTGGACCATCAAATATGTGCCCTGCAGCTGGCAGGACTGCCTGGATGCGCTGCGCGAGGGCCGGCTCGACCTGATGCCCGATGTGGCTCGCTCGCCCGAGCGCGAGATCCTGTACGACTTTCACCGCCTGCCAGTGCTGCACAGCTGGTCGCAGATCTACCGGACATCAGGCGCGCCCATCTACTCGTTGTTTGACCTGCAGGGCAAGCGGGTCGCGGTGCTCAAGGGCTCCGTGCAGCGGTCCACATTCCTGAACATGGTGGACAGCTTTGGCATCCAGGTGACTTTGGTGGATGCGCCCAGCCTGATAGATGCGTTTGCCATGGTGCAGCGGGGCGAGGCCGATGCGGTCATCTCCAACCATCTGTTCGGCAATTTCCATTCGGCCCGCTATGGCGTGGTGGACACGGGCATTGTGTTCCAGCCCGCTACGCTGTTCTTTGCGACCGGCCCCGGTCGCAATGCAGATGTGTTGGTGGCCATTGACCGATCCGTCGAGAACTGGCGCAGTGGCGCTGACCCGGCCTATGCCCAGGTGATGCGCCACTGGGGCGGGCAAGACCTTGGCGTACAGATTTCCCCCTGGGTGTGGCGGGGGCTTGCGGGCTTGGTGGCGTTCAGTTTGCTGGCTGCGTTGATGGTTGCGATCTTGCGTCGCCAGGTCCAAGAGCGTACGCGCCACTTGCGGGACAGCGAGCAAAAGCTCGCCACCATTTTGGACAGTGTTGGCGCGTTCATTTACATCAAGGGCAAGGACTACCGCTACCAGTACGCCAACCACCACACGCTGCATTACTTTGGCAGGCCGGCGCACGAAGTATTGGGCCATGACGATGCGGCGTTTTTCGACGCAGCCACGGCGCAACGGCTGAGGGCCAACGACCGTCGGGTGCTGGAGGACGGCGAGACGCTGGAGGCGGAGGAGGTGAACACGCCCGCCGCCACGGGCGAGACACGCGCGTTTTTGTCGATCAAGATTCCGCTGCGCCACGCGGATGGCAGCATTTATGCGCTGTGTGGCATCTCGACCGACATCACAGAGCGCAGCAAGGCCGAAGAATCGCTGCAGATTGCTGCCACGGTGTTTGAGTCGTTCGAGGGCATGATCGTGACAGGGCCCGACCAGAGGATCCTCAAAGCCAACCAGGCCTACGCGCGGCTGACCGGCTACACGGTGGACGAGCTGGTGGGCCAGACACCGCGCCTGCTGCACTCGGGCCGCCAGGACGCGTCTTTTTACGCGGCCATGAAGAACACCTTGCACTCCAGCGGCATGTGGCAGGGCGAGGTATGGAACCGACGCAAGGACGGCACCGAATATCCGGCTTGGATCACCATCACCACCGTGCGTTCGCCGCGCGGCGAGATCACCCATTACGTGGGTACGCAGACGGACATCTCCAGCCGCAAGGCTGCCGAAGAAGAAATCCGCCTGCTGGCCTTCTACGACCCGCTCACGGGTCTGCCCAACCGTCGGTTGATGAATGACCGCCTGCAACACAGCCTGGCCGCCAGCGCACGCTCAGGCGCGGGCGGTGCGTTGCTGTTTGTGGATCTGGACAACTTCAAGGACCTGAACGACACCCAGGGCCACGAGCTGGGCGACCAGCTGCTGCGCCAGGTCGCCGCACGCCTGGGGGGCTGCGTGCGCATGGGCGACACCGTCGCGCGCTTGGGTGGAGACGAATTTGTCGTGCTGCTGGAGGGGCTCAGCCCGCAGGCGCACGAAGCGGCCGCCCAGGCCGAAACAGTGGGGCGCACGGTACTGCAGGCTCTCAGCCAGAGCTACCAGCTCGACGGCCATTCGCACCACAGTTCTTGCAGCATAGGCATTGCGCTGTATGCCGATGCACGCGGCTCGGTGGACGAATTGCTCAAGCACGGTGACATGGCGATGTACCAGGCCAAGGGCGCAGGCCGCAACACCTTGCGGTTCTTTGACCCGCGCACCCAGGCCAACGTGACCGCGCGCACCCTGCTGGAGGCGGGCTTGCGCGACGGGCTACGCGAGGGGCAATTCTTGCTGCATTACCAGGCGCAGATCCACCAGCAGCGAGGCATTGTGGGCGCCGAGGCGTTGGTGCGCTGGCAGCATCCGCAGCGCGGGCTGGTGTCGCCCGCCGAGTTCATTCCAGTGGCCGAAGCCTCGGGCCTCATCGTGCCGCTGGGCGTGTGGATTCTGCGCACGGCCTGCCTGCAACTGGTGGAGTGGGCACGCGACCCGCAGACTGCCCACTGGTCCTTGGCCGTGAATGTGAGCGCACGGCAGTTCCGCCACAGCCACTTTGTGGACGAAGTGCTGGGCGTGCTGGAAGAAACCGGCGCCAACCCGCACCGGCTGAAGCTGGAGTTGACCGAGACCTTGCTTCTGGACGATGTGGAGGACACCATCCAGCGCATGGACACCCTGCGTGCATCGGGCCTGGGCTTCTCGCTGGACGACTTTGGCACGGGTTATTCGAGCCTGAGCTACCTCAAGCGCTTGCCGCTGGACCAGCTCAAGATCGACCAAAGCTTTGTGCGCGACCTGCTCACCGACGCCAATGACGCCAGCATTGCCCGCACCATCGTGACCCTGGCCCAGAGCCTGGACCTGGGGGTGATTGCCGAGGGGGTCGAAACCCAGGAGCAACGCGACATGCTGGCGGGGCTGGGCTGCCACACCTGGCAGGGCTACCTGTTCGGGCGCCCCGGGCCGGCGGAGGCACTGCAGCAGGCGGCTGCCAGTGCAACGGCGTCGTGATGCCGGTGGACGTATATCGGGCTTGGGCGCCGGCAGCCAAGGCCTCGCGGTACCTCCTCTCGCGCCAACAACTGTCGCCATTGGCTGACATTTTGTAGCGTCTGAAAGGTGTAAGGTACAAGAAGCCTTGTGACTCACACAGGGCCGCCCTCCCTGTGCACACACTGTTTGCGTGCACGGTGTGGCAGTCAGCAGGAGCTTTCCATGAAAAACACCATGTTTCCCACGATCCGTCTTCTTGTTTCGGGTGCGGCTGCGGCCGCGCTCCTCGGCCTGGCGGGCGGCGCGCATGCGCAGGCCTACGTCAATGCCACCGTGGGGGGCGAACTGGCACCCGGCGTGTATGGCCGCATCAACATTGGCAATGCACCGCCACCGCCGCTGATTTACGCAGAGCCCGTCATCATCCAGCGCCCTGCTGTGGTGGTGCCGCGTGCGCCCATTTACCTGTATGTGCCGCCCGGCCATGCCAAGAACTGGGGCAAACACTGCGCTCGTTACAACGCCTGCAGCCAGCCGGTGTACTTTGTGCAGGAGCCGCCCCCACGCCGTGGCAACCCGTACCAGGGTCCGCGCGGGCGCGATGACCATCGCTGGGATGACGACCGTGGACGCGGCGGCAAACACGACCGTGACCATGACCGCGGGCATGGCAAGGGTGAAGGCCGTGGCAAGGGTCATGGCAACCGGGACTGAGCGGCTTGCGACCACGGGGGCTGGCAGGTTGCGTGGACTCGGATGCGGCCCCCACACTGCACCCACCCTGTTTGCGCCATCGCAGAACCCGTGGTGGCGGCTGCGGTTAAGCTCGGGCCTCTATGGCCCAAGTCTCCTTTTCTCCCCCTTTCACTACACCGGCTGACGTCGCCAGCCAGCTGCAAAGCAGCGGCTTTGCCGTGCTCAGCCCTGAGGCCGTTGCCGAGTGGGTTGGCGCTGACCTGTCGGCGCTGCTGGCACTCAACAGCGACTGGGCAGCCTTGCCGCCCGATGAATTCCTGAAGGACGGTGGCCGCTACCGCCGCCGTCGCCACGCCTGCTTTGTGCTGCAGGAGGGCCGGATGGAGCAGGTGCCGCACCGCGCCCACTGGCAGCCCGTGGAGTACAACGCGCTGCACGGCGGCATGGAGCGCTGGTTTGCCCCCATGGAGCCCGCCACCGTGGCGCAGCCCGTGTGGCAGCAATTGCTGGCCGCGCTGGCGGGCGTGTCGGACGCCGTGTTTGCCGGGCCGCAGGCACCGGTGCCCTGGTTTGTAGAGGCGCACCAGTTCCGCATCGACACCACCGACGGCATTGGTCGCCCCACACCCGAAGGTGCCCACCGCGACGGGGTGGATCTGGTGGCGGTGTTTCTGGTGGGGCGCGAGGGCGTCAAGGGTGGCGAGACGCGGGTGTTTGAGGCCAACGGCCCTGCCGGACAACGCTTTACGCTGACGCAGCCCTGGTCTCTGCTGCTGCTGGACGACGCGCGCATGATCCACGAGTCCACGCCCATCCAGCCGCTCACAGACGGAGGCTACCGCGACACCCTGGTGGTGACCTGCCGGCGGGGCAACTTCCAGGGTGCGGACGTGGTGGGGCTGGCGCCGTCCAGGGCCTGAACACTGCGGCAGAAGTGCATCCGATTTGATGCGAATCAAGATGCGGGGTATGGTGGCGGTTCACACTGTCACCCATGGTCAGGCCACAAGCCTGGTCCCACCCCTCATTCAAGGAGTAGCACCATGTTCAAACACATTCTGGTTCCTGTCGACGGTTCCAAGACCTCCATGCTGGCCGTGTCCAAGGCCGCAGGCCTGGCCAAGACCTTTGGCAGCGCCGTCACGGCGGTGTACGTGATCGACCCCTATCCCTTCACCGGCGTTGGCGCCGACTTTGCTTACGGCCAGGCGCAATACATCAGCGCCGCCACAGCCGAGGCCAATGCCGCGCTGGACGCCACCAAGAAGGCCATGGCCGATACGGGTGTGCAGGTCACCACCGTGGTTGGGGAGGGCCATGCGGTGCACGACGGCATCCTGCGTGCGCTCGAGAGCACCGGCGCCGACCTTATCGTGATGGGCTCGCATGGCCGCCGTGGCCTGGAAAAGCTGGTGCTGGGCAGCGTCACGCAGCGTGTGCTGGGTGTAGTGCACATCCCCGTGCTGGTTGTGCGGGACTGAACACGCTCCCCCATGAAGAACGGCTCCGAAAGGAGCCGTTTTTTATTTCAGTTCTCGATGATGTCGCGCATCACCTGCTGTCCGTTGTTCGCGGACCAGGCGCTCTCCAGGCCAGTGCACCCGTGGAGCTGGCTCTGCCAGTCCACCGGGTGCGTCCCCCTCAGGGGGAAGGCGCAAAGCGCCTCAGGGGGTCACTCAATCTTCGCGCCCGAGGCTTCCACAATGCCCTTCCACTTGGCGTAGTCGGTCTTGAGCAGGGTGTTGAACTGAGCGGACGACATGGCCTCCGGCTCGGCACCCTGGGCGTGGATGGCGGCCTTCATCTCGGGGGTGGCCAGCAGCTTGTTGATTTCTGAATTGACGACGTTCACCACGGTGGCCGGTGTACCTGCGGGCGCAAACACGCCGTACCAGGTGCTCACATCAAAGTCCTTGAAGCCCGACTCGGACACGGTGGGTACTTCGGGCATGGACGAGCTGCGCTTGGCCGATGTCACAGCCAGCGGGCGCAGCTTGCCCGACTTGATCTGGGCCATGGCCGATGGCACCGAGGACATGAGCAGGTCCACGTTGCCCGACAGCGCATCCATCAGCGCAGGGTTGGAGCCCTTGTAAGGGATGTGGCTGAGCTTGATACCCGCAGCCTTTTCGAACAGGTCGCCTGCCAGATGGATCGAGGTGCCGTTGCCGGGCGACCCGTAGGTGATGGTGCCGGGCGCTGCCTTGGCAGCAGTCACCACGTCGGCCAGCGTTTTGAACTTGGAGTTCGCGCTGGTGGCAATGACCACGGGCGTGTAGGCCACATGGGCCACGGCGGTCAGGTCCTTGGTGGGGTCCCAGGGCAGGTTTTTGTACAGCCAGGGGCCGATCACCAGGTTGTCTTTCTGGCCCATGACCAGGTCATAGCCGGTGGGCGCAGCCTTGACTGCCTCGCCAATGCCGATGGTGCCGCCTGCGCCGGCGCGGTTGTCGGCCACCACGGTCCACTTGGCGCTTTCGGTGAGCTTGGTGGCCACCAGGCGCGACAGGATATCGGTGCCGCCGCCGGGCGGGAAGGGCACGATCAGGCGGATGGGCTTGGCGGGGTATGCCGCAGCGGGCGCAGGCGCCTGGGCGTGGGCCGTGGTGCCCAGCGCGAAGGCGAGGGCGGTGAAGGAAAGCAGGGTGCGCATCATGGTGAGAGGTGTCTCCGTCGGTTCAGTGGTGTGCGGGTCGCCGCCAGGCCGCTGGGTGCGGCTGCGGTGGCCCGGCTGATCTGGGGCAGCGGGCGACAATGATCGCTGATCGACTGTGGCGCTCGCGTTGCCAATAGCAGGTGGCAGCATCGCGGGTGGCGATGGCAGTGTGCGCACCCGCGTGCAGGTCAGAGGCGCTCAAAAATAGCCGCAATGCCCTGGCCGCCGCCAATGCACATCGTCACCAGCGCATAGCGGCCCTGGATGCGTTGCAGCTCGTGGAGGGCCTTGACGGTGATGAGCGCACCGGTGGCGCCAATGGGGTGACCCAGCGAGATGCCCGAGCCGTTGGGGTTGACCTTGGCCGGGTCCAGGCCCAGGTCCTTGGTCACGGCACAGGCCTGGGCGGCGAAGGCCTCGTTGGCTTCGATCACATCCAGATCGGCCACGGTGAGCCCGGCCTTCTTCAGCGCCAGCTGCGTGGCGGGCACGGGGCCGATACCCATGTACTTGGGGTCCACGCCAGCGTGGGCGTAGGCCACCAGGCGGGCCAGGGGCTTGGCGCCACGGGCCTTGGCAGCACCGGCTTCCATCAGCACCACGGCGGCGGCGGCGTCGTTGATGCCCGAGGCGTTGCCAGCCGTCACCGTGCCGTTTTCCTTGATGAAAACGGGCTTGAGCTTGGCCAGGTCGTCCATCGTGGCGCCGGGGCGGAAGTGCTCGTCGGTGGCGTACAACACGTCGCCCTTTTTGCTCTTCAAGGTGACGGGCACGATCTGGTCCTTGAACACACCGGCCTGCGTGGCGCGCTCGGCGCGGTTGTGGCTCTCGACCGCCAGCTTGTCCTGGTCTTCGCGGCTGATGCCCCACTTGGCGGCGATGTTTTCGGCCGTCACACCCATGTGGATGTTGTGGAAGGGGTCGTGCAGCGCGCCGATCATCATGTCCACCATCTTGGTGTCGCCCATGCGGGCGCCCCAGCGCATGTTCAGGCTGGCAAAAGGCACGCGGCTCATGTTCTCGGCTCCGGCGCCAATGGCCACGTCGGTGTCGCCCAGCAGGATGGACTGGCTGGCGCTGACGATAGCTTGCAGGCCCGAGCCGCACAGGCGGTTGACGTTGAATGCGGGCGTGCCCTCGGCGCAGCCGCCGTTGATGGCCGCCACGCGCGACAGGTACATGTCCTTGGGCTCGGTGTTGACTACGTGGCCGAACACCACGTGGCCCACGTCCTTGCCTTCCACGTTGGCGCGTGCGAGCGATTCGCGCACCACGATTGCACCCAGTTCTGTGGGGGGCACGTCCTTGAGGCTGCCGCCAAAGGTGCCAATGGCGGTGCGCACTGCGCTGACGACGACGACTTCACGGGTCATGGGGAGGTCCTTTCAGAGAAATTCAGGTCAAAACGGCTGCAAGCGCTAGTGAATCATGCGGTAGCAGCTATCAAAATAGGAGTAATCGGGTTCACGCCTCGCGCACGTCGGCCACCGGGTTGGTGCCGAAGTCTGCGCGCTCCAGCCAGGCGAGCACGCGGGTGGCGGCGTCGGCAGGCGATGTGAGCTGGCCACCCGTCTTGAGGTTGGCGAAATTCTGGCGGTCCGGGAAGGCGGCCGGGTCGGCGCCGCGCAGCTGGACCTGCATGTCGGTGTCGATCACACCGGGAGCCAGCGAGCATACCTTGGCCCCATGGGGCTTGAGGGCCTCGTCCAGCGCCACGCAGCGGGTGAAATGGTCCATGCCCGCCTTGGCGGCGCAGTAGGCTGCCTGCGAGGCCATGGCCCGGCGGCCCAGGCCCGAGGAGATGTTGAGCACCTTGCGCGGCACCGTCCAGGTGTCCGTCGCGCCCAGGAAGGCGGCGGTGAGCTGCATGGGCGCTTCCAGCCCCACACGCAGGGCGGTGGCCAGGTCGTCCACGTCACTGGCCGATAGCGGCGCAATGCGCGGGATCATGCCCGCGTTGTTGATGAGGGTGGCGCTGGCAAACGCCTGCGGGCCCTGGGCCTGCAGCCAGGCTTGCAGCTTATGGGCCGCCTGCTCGCCCTGCGACAGGTCTTGCTGCCACTGTTCAATGGTGACGCCTGCGGCCCGGGCCTCGGCGGCCAGGTCGTCGTTGGCACTGCGGGCAATGCAGATCAGGGTGTTGCCGCTGCGCAAAAGCTGCTGGGCCATGGCCAGGCCCATGCCGCGCGATGCGCCGGTGAGGATGTAGAGGTGGTTTTGAGGCATCCCGCCATGTTACTGCGCAGTACACAGGGGCGGGTGTCTTCACTGGCCTCTGCGTGACTCCAAAGCGGACAGCAGCAGGGCCAGCCGTGCATCCAGCGCGGCCAGATCGGCCGCCTTGAGGTCGGAAAGGATGCGGTGTTCGTTGGCCACATGGGCTTCCACGGCGCGGTCGATCAGCTCCAGCCCCTGGGGCGTGAGCTGCACGAGCGAGCTGCGGGCATCGGCCGGGTTGGGCAGGCGCTCGATCCAGCCCTGGGCTTCGAGCTTGGCCATGCGGTGCGTCATGGTGCCCGACGTGACCATGAGCGTGGAGAACAGCGTGGTCGGCGCCAGGCAGTAGGGCGCGCCACTGCGGCGCAGCGTGGCCAGCATGTCGAACTCCCAGCGGCTCAGGCCGAATTCGGCAAAGGTTTCATCCAGCCGCCGCTCCAGCAGCGCGGCGCAGCGCTTGATGCGCCCGATGGGGCCCATGGGGCTCGCGTCCAGGTCGGGGCGCTCGCGCTTCCACTGGGCCAGGATGGCGTCGACGGCGTCGGGTTGGCGTGGGGTGGCCATGGGCTTGTGGTGGTTGATTTGTCTTGAATTCGAGATTGTATGGTAGAGTTTTTGTCTTGATTTGAAGATAAATATATGGCTGCTTCACGTGCTTCTGCAAGTTCCTCCGCCTGGCTGGATGCGCTCACCACAGCGCTCGGACCGGTCATCTGGGGCTCGACCTACATCGTCACCACCGAGCTGCTGCCGCCCGACCGGCCTTTCACCGCCGCACTGCTGCGCACCTTGCCCGCGGGCTTGCTGCTAGTGCTGTGGTGCCGCCGCTGGCCGGCCTGGGGCGACTGGGTGGGGTGGCGGCGCCTGACGGTGCTGGCGGCGCTGAACATTGGCGTGTTCCAGGCGCTGCTGTTTGTGGCGGCCTACCGGTTGCCCGGTGGCGTGGCTGCGGTGGTGGGTGCCGTGGGCCCGCTGGTGGTGATGGGCCTGACCTGGGCACTGGACCACCGGCGCCCGCCCGCACTGGCGCTGGCGGCCGGGGCGCTGGGTGTGCTGGGCATGGCGGCGCTGCTGCTGTCACCCGGTGCGCGCTGGGACATGGTGGGCGTGGCTGCCGCGCTGGTGGGCACGCTGTGCATGGCAGCGGGCACGTTCTGGTCGCGGCGCTGGCGGTCTGACTTGCCGGTACTGGCGTTTACCGGCTGGCAGCTGTTGGCAGGCGGCGTGATGCTGGCGCCGGTGGCCTGGGCGGTGGACCCGCCTTTGCCCGCACTCACCCCCACCCACATCGCGGGTTATCTGTACCTCAGCCTGGCAGGCGCGCTGGTGGCCTATGCGCTGTGGTTCCGTGGCATTGCGCGCCTGCCGTCGGTGGCGGTGTCGTCGCTGGGGCTGCTGAGCCCGGTCACGGCGGTGCTGCTGGGCTGGGCGCTGCTGGGGCAGGCCATGACAGGGGTATCGCTGGTGGGCATGCTGGTGGTCCTGGCGAGCATCCTGGCCGTGCAGTGGGCCATGTCGCGCGCCATGCCGCCGGGCGGGCGCTGATCAGCACCTACTGTTTGCTATTGAATGGATAGCGGTTGGTGCATGTTCCACTAGCGCTGTCGGGCCATTGGGCTAGAAATCGGCTGCCCACTCCAGCGCTACCTGCTCCCCGGTGGTGGGGTGCGCAAAGGCCAGGTGACTGGCATGCAGCAGCAGGCGCGGGGCCTGTGCCTGCGTGGCGGCATCGGCATACAGCCCGTCGCCCAGGATGGCGTGGCCGATGGCGGCCAGGTGCACGCGCAACTGGTGGGTGCGGCCGGTGATGGGCTCCAGCTCGATGCGCGTGGTCTGCGCCGTAGCGTCTTGCGCCAGTGCGCGCCAGTGGGTCAGGCTGGGTTTGCCCACGGCGTGGTCGATGACGCGCAGCGGGCGGCGCTCCCAGTCGGCGGCAATGGGCAGGTCGATCTCGCTCCAGTCGCCGCCCGCTGTGCCCAGCAGCCCTTGCACCACCGCCTGGTAGCGCTTGTGCACCTGGCGCTCGGCAAACGCGTGGCCCAGGCGCCGCTGTGCGTCGATGTGGCGCGCCATGAGCACCAGGCCCGAGGTCGCCTGGTCCAGCCGGTGCACGATGAGCGCGCCGGGCCAGCGCTGCTGGGCGCGGGCGCTCAGGCAGTCTTGCTTGTCGGGCCCCCGGCCGGGCACACACAGCAGCCCGGAGGGTTTGCACAGCACCAGCAGGTCGTCGTCTTCGTACAGCGCCTGTACGCCATCTGCCACGGGTTCAGGCAGGGTCATGGCCCACGATCAGCCGCTGCACGGTGGCGCAAAGTTCTTCCACGTCATTGGGTTTGTGGATCAAGGCTTGCGCGCCTTCGGCCAGCGCGGCCTGTTCGATCTCGGCCGTGACGTAACCCGAGGCCAGTGCCACGGGCAGGTCGGGGCGGATGAGGCGGGCCTCGCGCACCAGGTCCACGCCACAGAAGCCGGGCATGTTGTAGTCGGTGACCAGCAGGTCGTAGGCCTGCGGATCAGCCCGCAACGCAGCCGTGGCCTCGTGCGGGTCCGTATAGCCGCTCACCTCGTAGCCCCGGCGGCGCAGCAGGCGCTGCACCAGGAAGACCAGGGCCTGGTCGTCGTCCACGTACATCACATGGTGCTTCTTGCCAGGCGCACCGCCGGGTGGTTCTGCAGGCTCCGGTCCAGACGTCGTGGCGGCCAGTGGCAAGGCCTGCGCGGCGGGGCTGGGCTGCGCACCAGCAGTCGCACCGGTGGCGACCGGAAAGTACAGCGTGAACCGGCTGCCCTGGCCCGGCGTGCTTTGCACATCCACGCCGCCTTCGTGTGTGCGCATCACGCCATGCACCACCGCGAGGCCCAGGCCGGTGCCCTGGCCCACGGGCTTGGTGGTGAAGAAGGGCTCGAAGATGCGCTCCAGCGTGGCAGCGTCCATGCCGGGGCCGGTGTCGCGCACTGTCAGGGCCACGTAGTCGATGGGCGCGAGGCCCAGGCGCTCGGTCAGGCGCTGGTCAGGCTGCACGGTGGCGGCCTCCACATGGATGCTGCCGCGCTCGGTACCAATGGCATGGACGGCGTTGGTGCACAGGTTGAGCAGGGCCTGCTCGACCTGCGTGGCATCGGCCAGCACGGGCGGCAGGCCCGCCTGCAGTTGCATGTGCAGCTCGATGGCCGGAGGCAAGGTCACGCGCAGCAGGCGCTCGGTGTCGTGCACCACCTCGGCCAGCGACACGGCCGAGCGCTGCGGGGGCTCGTTGCGGCTGAAGGTGAGGATCTGGCGCACCAGGTCGCGCGCGCGGCGGCCGGCCTTGTCGATCTCCAGCAGGCTCTCCAGCACGGGCGAGCCTGCTGCGCAGTCGGCCTTGGCCAGCTCCACATTGCCCAGAATGGCGCCCAGGATGTTGTTGAAGTCGTGCGCGATGCCCCCGGCCATGGTGCCCACGGCCTGCATCTTGTGCGACTCGCGCAGCTGGGCTTCCAGCTCGTTGCGGTGCGCCTCGGCCTTCTTGCGGCCGGTGAGGTCGCGGGCGAAGACGGTGGTGGTTTCCCCGTCGGCATGGCGCTCGAACGACACGCTCACCTCCACCGCCAGCTCCTTGCCGCTGGCGGTGAGGGCCGTCATCTCGCCCAGCAGGGCCTGCGTGGTGAGCTGGGCAAATGCCAGCGCCTGCGCCGCGTCGGGCAAAAAACGGTCGAGCGTGCTGCCCAGCGCGTCGCTGGCACTGCACTGGAACAGCGCGGCCGCCGTGGGGTTGAACACGGTGATGCGCTGGTGCTGGTCCACGCAGATGATGGCGTCCAGCGCGGAGTTGATGACGGCCTCCAGCCGCTTTTCGCTGGCGCGGATCTGCTCATTGCGCTGCTGCAGGGTCTCGGCACTGTGCTGCAAGGCCTGGCGCTCGGCCAGCAGCGGGCCCTGGTCGATCACCGCGCACAAAAACTGCGACAGCGGCGGGCCGCTGGTCTGCGGTGCATCGATGTGGGCAATGTGCAGGTCGCCGGTGATGCGCGTGGCATTGCTGATGGTGAAAACCACCTCCTTGACCTCGCTGTGCCCCAGGTCCTGCGCCTGGGCAAAGGCTTCGCGCACGCGCGCGGCGTCTTGCGGGCACACAAAAGGCATCAGCGCGGTCAGTGGCCGGTCGCGCTCGGTGGGCTGGAAAGAGCGGTGCGCCATGGAGTTGGCCTGCACCACCATATCGTGGTCGTCCACCACCATGAGGGCCAGTGGCACGCTGGCAAACAGGGTCTCAAAGCGTTCGTACGCGCTCTCGGCCACGGCCTGGCTGTAGCGCAGCACCTTGTTCTGGTTTTCCAGCTCGGCCTGGTAGGCGCGCAGCTCGGCCACCAGGCCCTCTGCCGAAGCGCCGGGCGTGCGGGAGTGGGGGACAGGCGGGCGAGGCATGTGCTCTGCGGCTGCGGGCTGGCGGCCTGCAGGGTCCAGAAAAGACAGGTCGGGTTCACTCATGAAGGGGCGCGGTCAGCCGGGTGCGTGCCCGGGCGCTCGCCCAGGCTTTCTCAAGTGTACGCCCGCCCATCCGGCATCACGCGATGGCGGATGCACCAACAGAGCGCGGTTGCAAAGCGCTTGTGTGTCGATTGTTGATGAATTGCGAACAATCCGTTTCTTTGGCAGGGCTTACCGAACCACCGTGGCATGCCTACAGTTCCACCATCGATACATCCCTTGATCCACAACTTCTTTCAGGACGCTGCCATGACCACAGACACCACTCTCGCTCAACCCCTGCTGAACAAGCTGCAATGGCGCTACGCCGCCAAGAAGATGAACCCCGCCAAGAAGGTGCCGCAAGAGAAGGTGGAGCGCATTTTGGAAGCCGCCCGCCTGGCGCCCACCTCCAGCGGCCTGCAGCCGTTCGAGATCATCGTGGTGACCGACCCCGCTGTGCGCGCCAAGATCCAGCCCATCGCCTGGAACCAGGCCCAGATCACCGACGGCTCGCACCTGCTGGTGTTTGCGGCATGGGACAACTACACGGCCGACCGCATCAACATGATGTTCGACCTGACCAATGACCAGCGTGGCTTCAAGAACGAAGGCTGGGAAAACTACCGCCAGATGCTGCTCAGCAGCTACCCCCAGCGCGATGCCGAAGTGAACTTCCAGCACGCAGCCCGCCAGGCCTACATCGGCATGAGCGCAGCCCTGATCGCTGCGGCCTTTGAAGAAGTGGACTCGACACCCATGGAAGGCTTCGACCCCAACGCGCTGGATGAAATCCTGGGCCTGCGTGCGCGCGGCCTGCGCAGCGTCGCCATCTTGCCGCTGGGCTACCGCGCCGACGAAGGCGACTGGCTGGTGAACCTGAAGAAGGTGCGTCGCCCCCGCGAGCAGTTCGTGACCGAAGTCTGAGGATCTCCTCCTCAGGCACAAAAAAGGCTGGACAGTGGTCCAGCCTTTTTTGCGTGGGGAGCTTCAGCGCGCGGCGGGCGCTGCATCCGTCACGCGGCGCATGGGTGTGAGCACAAAAGCCAGTGCCGCCAGCACCACCAGCGTTCCGCCGCTGGCGGCAAACAGCTGGGTGAGCGTGATGCTCTTCATCACCCAGCCCGTCACGGCGGCAGAGATTGGCGCAAGGCCCATGAAGATGAACATGAACAGGCTCATCGCGCGGCCCAGCAGGGCGGGGGGGACCCGGTGCTGGATCCATGTGAACACGCTCACCTGCATGAAGCCGCCGAGCAGTCCGATGACCAGCATCAGCACTGCGCCTTGCCACACGGCGGTGATCAGGCCCAGCGGCATGAACAACGCGCCAATGATGGCGTCGAACGCAAGAATGGTCATGCCCAGGCTGCCGAACCGCAGCCGTGGCACCATGCCCGACACCACCATGCCCAGCAGCGTGCCCGCGCCGTGGGCGCCCACGATGATGCCGAAGGCGGCGGCACCGAGCTGCGGGCTGCTGCTGGCCAGCACCGGAATGGCGATGTGGATGGGTCCCATGATGAACAGGGCAATGGCGCTCCAGTACAAAAAGCAGGTGCGCAACTCGCTGTCACGCCAGAAATGACCCAAGCCCTGCGCCACCGAAGCGAGCACCGCCTGTGGCGCGGCCGTCGGGGCGGAAAGATCCGCAAGGCCCGCACGCGTCTGCACCTTGGACAGCGTCCAGGCCGACACGGCGAAGCTCAGCGCATCCAGCGCGAAGGCGATGCCGATGCCTGTGGCGTTGGCGTGTGCTGGCGCATCCGCAGCGGTGTGGCCCGCGCCACCGGCGCCAAACAGGGCAATCAACAGCCCCGCGAGCAAGGGCCCCAGGAACATCGTCAGCTGCCGCAGGCCCAGGCTGATGCCGTTGGCGGCCTGCAGCTGGGGGCGTGCCACCACCGACGGCATCATGGCCGTGCCCGCCGGAATGCTGAAGGCCGTGGCGAGCCCTATGCCCAGCGACAGCGCGTACACCATCCACAACGACAGCGTGCCCGCAAACACCAGCCCCGCCAGCGCGGCCAGCAGGACCAGGTTGACGTATTTGGTGATCATCAGCACCTGTTTGGGCGAATGGCGGTCTACCAGCGCGCCGCCGATCAGGATGAACAAGGCGCGCGGCACGCTGATGAGGGCCAGCACGGTGCCCAGCACCAGCGTGTCGCCGGTCATCTGCAGCACCAGCCAGGGCAGTGCGATCAGCGTGAACTGGTCGCCCAGCATGGACAGGGCAGAGCCGCCAATCATCCAGCGGAAGTTGGGGTCCTGCAGCAGTGCGGCGCGCGGGTCTGCGGGTGGGATTGCAGGGCCTGCGCCGGGTGGGTG